>DATIKU010000044.1 GCA_035477215.1 Spirochaetota bacterium
GGTTATCTGCTCGGGCGTGAGTTTGCTGAAATCTACATCTTCAAGCAACTTCTCGACTAAATCTTCTTTCTTGGTGGCCATTTTCTTTCCTCTCCTCATGGTATTTGTTATGGCCATTTACACAATCTTTTTTACACCCTCCTATCCAACGCCTGGGCCGTTTGCCTCAGGCTTAAGCCGCATTCCTGATGAAGCCTCAGGGCTTCCCTTATTCTTTTCACTGATGTTCTCCTCTGTGCCATGGTCGCTCTCCGCATTTGTTTTATGCGGCGATTATCATGACCGTAATGGCGTTGAGAAGATTTATTAGGTGGCAGGTTTGCTCCGGAATGACCGGCAGGTTTCGACCGGAACAGGTGGCAGGTTTATTCCGGAATCAGTGGCAGGTTTGGTCCGGAATATGCATTAAGCCCCTCGACTTTTTGTAGTATAAGTTTACTCCTCATTTTTTAATTTATTAACATGCACCTCAACCATTTTGAAAAATGGTTTATTAATCGAGGCTTGATGCAGCTCAGTAATTATTTCCGCAAGTAGCCTCGTATCATATGTCCCCATCTTCTTCACAAGAGCCGAAAGATTCAATAATCTCTGAATGTCCGTTAATCCTGGGGATTTCCCACTTAGCCACAAATTAACAAGGTTTTCATCATGCATGTTTTCCTGAATTGCACTAATTGCATATGACGTTAAATATTCCTTTATTTCCATATATAATTCATCAACATTTGTTCCCTGATCGATCTGCCACCATTTATCATTGTTTTCTTTAAGTAAAAACCCTATTCGTTGTCTCCAATGGCAATCTTCTATAGAAGGAGATTCAATATTTAGCGAAAAATAATCTATCAATCTATTTGATATAACTCCAATATTGATTGTAAAAATAACTATATCATTTTTACTCTTTCGACTTTTTTGAAAATCTATCAATCCATAATTTGAATTTTCCTTTATTATAAAAGTGTTCCCCTCAAGAGAAAAGCCATATTCTTTAAAAAACGGTTTGAAATACATCTTTATCAGATTATTATACTTTAGTGAGGAATTCATTTACTTGTCCCTCACTACATCAACTTGATACCCTTGCTGTTTTAACCAATTATCTTTTGCTCGTTGACTTGGAGTGTAAGGCGACTTGCCAGCTTTGGTCTCAATACCACCAAGAACCCGTCCATCCTTGCTTACCTCAATATCAATAACTCGTTTACCAAAGGGAGTATTTTTTGCAACCTCAGTTTGAACATTGAATCCTTCTTTATTCATTAAGTATGAAATTTCATCGCGAAAAGCGTCACCCTTTATTTTATTTTCTATAATTTTTGTCTCTTTCGTAATTTTACTTACCGCATCCCCATGCTTAGCAATCTGCTCCGCCCCTTCGGAAACGACATCAATCCCCGCTTTAACCATCTTCCCGGATACTATTGGTAACGCTGCGCCTGCTATGCTTGCGGCACGGTCAATCCCGCTTAGTTTATCATTAAATTCATCGTACCCGGTAATTGCGGCTTTCAAATCTTTCAAATCGGAAAACCCCGGAAACAGGTCATCTATCGGACCAATTAGCATGGGAGTTATCGCTTCATTCGCATACGCTCTCTCTATCTTCTGCCGTGCTATCTCATCCAGCTCATGTTCTCGTATAATGTGTCTACGCTGCTGAACTTCGTCCAATATCGTTCCAGTCGGGTCGATCCCCAGCAATTCAATATAGGCGAGCTTTAAGTCGGTACTTGTCCTTGTATCTTTGTAGAAATTACTCCCTAGTATCACTTCTTTATATTTTTCATAAAGCTGCGCCCCTATACCATACTTTGAATCGTCATTCCACACCTGTATGCATTCGTTTATTCGTATCTCCTTATTCGTGTAAAACCCTTTGTCGTTTATGAAATTCGTCGTCCTTTCATACATCACAACCGACTTCTCGTATATCTCCTCCGTCGTCTTCGCCGCGTCACCATATCCTTTCTTCAACGAATCAATCGCATTCTTTATCTCTCCTTCCGGGTCCGTCACAAACGCCACCGTCGAGCTATCAACCGTAAACCCGCCCTTAAGCCCTATATCCACCGTCCCGTACTGCGCCTTCGTTACGTCCCGGTTAAGCCCCGAGAGGTCCGTTTCCCCATCCCGTACAATAATCGTCCCCTCGCCTATGGTCGCGAAGTTCGTTTGCCGCTTCTGCGAAAAGCCGTAGCTCGCGTTCACGCTCCACGTATTGTTCTTCTCCTCGGGTTTGCCCGTGCTGTTCGATCCCAGGTTTACGCCAGCTCCCGCGTTATAGGAGATGTCCTTGTCTTTTATATGGATGTACTCAAAGGAACCGGTATCGAGAGTAAGATCGTTGGAGGTCGAGGCGATCACCGCCCCTTTCAGGGTAGTCTTGTTCTCCACGTATATATTTACGCTGTTTCCCGTAAGGCTCGTCTGTTCGCTCACCCATTTCCTTGTACTGCTCGATACGCTGAAATTGCCTCCGGCATTCAACCCGCTGCCGGATTTGCTTTCGCTGTACCCGGCGCTCAGGCCCAGGCTGTGCGAGCCGGAGCTGCTCTTGTCCTGCAGGGATTCCACTATCAGGTTCCCGCCGACGTTCAGGTCAAGCTGCTCGTTCGCCGACACCACGGCGCCGCGCACCGTGGTGTCGTTTTTGCTCGTAATGCTTATATTGGTCGCGTTCAGGCGGGAATTGGCCCAGGTCGTGCTCTCCGAGTCCATCTCCGAGTAGCTCGCGTCGGCGTTTACTCCCCACGAGCCGTTCGTGCTGTAGCTTCCGTTTATGTGCGCCTGCCTGGTGCTCGAGCTCGACTTGTTCGTGTTCCGCGCCGCCGTTATCTCCACGTCTTCCGCGTCGATCGAAAGCTCGCCTTCGGCGCCGAGGTCGCTTCCCTCTATCTTCGCCGTCTTCCCGGACTGTATCGCAAGGTTCCCGCCCGCAAAGAGGGTAGAGCCCTTCCGCGTCGTCGATTCCTCTTTGTTCTTCGTTATGCTCGCGTCTATGTCCAGTTGAATGTCACCGCTGAAGCCCAGCGTCTCCCCGCTCGATCCCAGGCCCGCCGTCGCCTTTACCAGGTTGGCCGTCTTCGCCACCACGTTCTCGGTAAGGAGCGCTATGTTGGCGAGGTAGTACTTCTCCATCGACTCCAGCGCCTCGTAGTCGTCCTCGTCGATGAGGCCCTTCCCCTTATCCTCCCTCGCCTTCCTAATATTTTCCTTGTAGTCGTCATAATCCTTCTTCGCCGTCTCGAGCGCCTTTACCGCCTCGGCAAGCGCCTTCCCGGCGTAGTACACGTCCGTCGCCGCGTGCTTCGCTCCCACCGTCACCACGCCGCTTCCCTTTATCGTCTCGCTCGTCGTCTTCGAGCTCTCCTCCGTGCTGAGAATGTTCACGTTACCGCCGGCGGTAAGCGTAACGTCCCATCCGGCATTCACTTCGGAGCCCGCTATCGTAAGGTCCTTCCCGGCGCTCACGGCGAGGTCGTTCGTTATGTTCAGGATGGACGACGCCTGCGTGATCGTCTCGACGGTCTTCTCGCTCCGCTCGTATTCCACCCGGCCCATTTCGACCGAAACCCTTCCGTTTTCCTCCTTCGCCATGTTGTTCGTGGCGTGCCCGGTTACGAGCGTCGTAAGATACGCGTTCAGCGGGCTCGCCATTCCCCCCGTAAGCGTCATAAGGCCGGCGTATTTCGCCGCCTCCATAACGCTCACGCCCGTCTTCTCGTGCACCTCGCGGTGATAGCTCGTGTTCTTCGCGCTCGTCTCCGTAAAATTCCCCGCGGCGTCGATAGTCGCGTTCTCCGCGTTGAGCGTACTTCCCTCTACATATACATCCGCTCCGCTCCTTACCGTAAGCTCCTTTGCCGTTATGACCGAGCCCACGGCCTTCGTGTAACCGCTCTCCTCCAGGTCAAGCTCCTGGCTGTAGATGTCCTTGGCACCGCCTATGCCGGTCTTTACCGTGGTGTGCGATTCGTCGTGCCGGTCGTAGGCCGCGACAATGTTGACGCTCCCGTCGGCGGAAATATCGGCCAGGTCGCCGGCGGTAAGTGTACTCCCGATGATGTTGGTGTCCTTCCCGGAATGGGACGCGTATGTGCCTCTAACATCCACCGTGGAGCCCTTGACCTTGCTGTCGTAGGTCATGTCCTGACGCGCTTCCTTCCCGTAGATCGACCCGCCCTGGGCGAAGCCGCTCTTCTTTGTCTCTTTCTTGAAGTAGTGCTCGTCGTTTACCGCCACAATGTTTTCCGTCCCGGCGGCGGAGAGCTTCATGTCCTTTCCCGACGACACCGTGCTTCCGATTATATTGATGTCATTACCGCTTTCCACGTTGAGGTCGTCGCCGGTGGTAAAGCTCGATCCCACGACGGTTTTATCGTAGCTTTGAACCTTCGTGGTCTTGCTCTTGTACGCGTTTCCGCTTCTTTTTTTCCCCTTGAACGAATCGGTGTCGTAATCGTTCAGTAAATTGAAATTCCCCGCCGTCTTTACGTCCGCCTTTCCTTCTATGTCCGCGGCGCTTCCCACGAAGTTGACGTCACGGCCCGCGCTCATCGAGAGGTTTCCGTTCACGTCGAGCTCCGACCCGATCGACGTGGTGCCGTCGCTTACCCCCTTCACGCCGTGCCGCCGCTCGTTCTTCACGGCGCGAAGCTTCACCGTCTCGAAGTCGATGTTCCCGCCCGCCTCGATCACCGCGTCGCTACCCGACTTTACCTCCGCCCCCCTGTTCGTGAAATCGCCCCCGGCGTTAATGGAGAGCCTGTCCCCGCTTTCTATCGAGGCCGTCGTTCCCAGGGTCGATCTGATCTCCCCTCTGGTAAGCCTGGTGGTTTTAACCGTCGTCTCGTTTACTATGTTACCGGCGGCGGTTATGCTTACTGTCCTGTCGGCGTTGATGACGGCACTCCTGTTGACGACATCACTTCCCGACACTACATTCACATCCCCGCCTTTAATCTCCGCGATCATACTGCCTGTCGCGTTTGAAGTTTCGTTCACAATGTCGCCCGCGGCCGTAACGTTCAGCGTCTTCCCGGCCTTGATGACGGCGCCCCGGTTGATGATATCGCCCGCCGATACCAGGTCGACCTCGCCGCCCCGTATCTCCGCGGTCATGCCTTCGATGCCGCTCGCCGTGTTGGTGATCTTCCCGGCGTTAACGACGAGAGAGCTCTTCCCCGCGATCAGGCCGCTGTTCGTAAGCCCCTCGGTGATGTCCATGTTCACGGTGCCGGCCGCTATCTTCGCCGTGCCGCCGTTCGTAAAGCCCGCCACTATGTGCTCGGGGATGTAAATCTTGGGCGCGAGCACCGTAATCCCCTTCACCGTCTCCTCAACGTACCATACGATGGGCTCCTGGAGCAGGTTTATCTGTTCCTTCGTAAGCGCCACCCCGACGGCCAGGCTAAGGTCCTTATACGCCGTCGCCGCGTTGTCGAGGAGGTACTTCATCTCCTCCTGGTTGCTCGCTATGTCCTCGCCCAGGTACTTTTCCGCCGTCGCCTGGTAGATGGCGCGCATGATGAGCTGTTCTTCGTAATACGCGTCGCCCAGTATCTTCACGTCCCCGGGGCTGTAGCCGATCCGGTCGAAGAAGTACTGCGAGCCGTACAGGCCGTTCAGGTCGATAAACCGGTTCCTGGTCTCTATGAGGTACGTCGTTCCGGGCGCGGTGTTGATGGCGAACAGGGCGTTGCCATCGACGCTCACGTACCGCGATACGTCGATGGCGCCGGTGTTGACCAGCTCGTTCAGCGCGGCGTTGTTCGTAACGGTGCCGACGCGCCCGCCGGCGGCGCTTCCGGGCGTGCTGCGCTCGATACCGTTGCCGAGCTTGTTCGCGCGTATCGTTACCGTTTTCCCCTGTATCAGGGCCGTGGTGTTGGAGCCAAGAGTGACGGTTTCGTACCGATAGCGCGTGTCGTTGGTGTAATAGGTTTCATACTTTATCTTCCCAAAACCTAAATCGATCTTTTTTGTATGGCGTGTCCTCTTCCCTTCTAATATTTTCTGCGATACGTCGACCGTATGGGTCTCGTTGGTCAGCGTATCGGCGTCGATCGTCAGATTCCCCGCCGCCGATATCTCGCTTCCGTGGTTGAGCACGTCCCCCGCGTTGATGGAGAGGTTCCCCCCCGACACGAGGTATGAGGAAGCGGTGCGCATATCGCCGTTGGTTATTACGTCCCTTGCAAGCACGGCCCAGCTCTTGCCGAAACCCGCGCCGGTGCTCACCCACTCTTTGGTATACGTCCCCAGGTCGGCGCCCGTGTTGACGAGCGTCCCGTCGCTTCCCAGCTCGATCGCCATGTCCCCGTCCGCGCCGATATAGGCGGAATGGTTGTACAGCGTGTTCCCCGACGCGGCCTTGCCGCGTATCGCCATGCCCCCCATGGAGTAGATATATGCGTTGCCCAGCAGGTTGTCGTCGTCGATATTCGTGCTGACGTTGGAGAGCGACGCGCTTTCGAGCGTTATGCCGTTCACGGCGAAGAGGAGGCCGCCGCTGTTGGTGATGCCCTCGGCCGTTATCGCGAGGCGGTCCCCCGAGGATATCTCCGGGAAGATTCCTGAGTCCGCGAGCGCGTCGCTGTTTTCCACGTGCGCCGCGTTTATCGAAATACCGGAGGCGCTGCTAATCCTCCCGTGGTTCGTAAGGTCCCCGCCCGCGTTGATCGTGACGCTTCCGTCCATCTCGAGGGTGGTATCGTTCACCACGTTGGCCGCGTTCAGGGTGAACGCCCTGCCCGCGTACAACAGGCCCGTGGCGCCCGAAAGCGTAATGTCGCCGGTCATGTCGAGGACGAGCGCCCCGGAGGAGGTAATCGCGCCCCCCTCGCCGTCGAGCGCGGCCAGGCCCGTTATATGAACGCTCCCCGTGTCCGTTCCGCCGAGCCTGATGCTCCCGCCCCTGTTATTGAGCGCGTCGTTCGCGGCGATCATGATGTTTCCGCCCGCGGCGATCTCTCCCCCCTCGTTGTCAAGAAGGCCCGTTACGGCGAGATCGTTCACCGCCAGGAGAGAGCCCCTGTTCGCTACCCTCGCCGCGCCGTATTCGAGGTCCCCCAGGGCCAGCGCCGTTCCCGTCTGGATGATCTCACCCGAGCCGGACCATACGCGGACGTCCGTCGCGGCCTGTGCGTTCTTAAGCTCTATGTTCCCGTCCGCGCGTATGCGGATATCCGCGGCGTCCGCCAGCATGTCCGCCTTCGAGCGTACGCCCACGCCCTGTTCATTGCAGACGAGACTGATCCTTCCGGCGTAGATGCTTCCCAGGGCCGAGGCGTCGATGGCGAACTCCGGCTTCCCCTCCGGCGTGTCGCGGAGCGTGAACACCCGGTCATCGTGATTGTAGAAGCCCGTGCCGGTGATGATGCTCACGTCCCTGCCCCACACCGGCGCGGAGAGCGAGGCCATGCGCGTAACGATGGTGAAGTAGTCAGCCTGCGTGGCGTCGACGCCGCTTCCCTCTATGGAAACGTTTCCGCCCGCTATGTCCAGCCCCCGGAAGACGCCCGCGTCGAAAACGGGCACCCCGGTAGAAAGCGTCACCCGGGGAATGTTGATGAACCCGGCCCCGTTCAAAACGATCCCGTTGGGATTGGCCAGGATGAAATCCGCGCGCCTGCCGAACATCTCCGTGTACCCGCGGAGGTTACTCGCCTTATTCCCCGTCACCTCGTTTATGACGAGCGATGCCGCACAGCCGCCCCGGAAGTTCGGGTTGCCGTATATGGCGCCCCCCAGCACCGACACCCCGTCCGCGGTCGAATTGTTGAGGATGACGCCGCCCGGACCCACGTTGTAGTCGGTGAACTTGTTATGCGACACGCCGCGCCCGTCGGTCTTCGCGAGGTTCACGAGCGGCACGCCGTTCGGGGCCGTGTCCACGGTGGGCTTGTTCCCTGACGCGGATTGATCAACTGCTATGCCTCCTGCCATTACGGGGAGGGCGGCAATAGAGAGCTCCGCTATGAGTACGCACACCAGCGCGTACTCGAACGCGCGCCCCAGCAATCGCCTGATTGTTTTTAGCGGTTTTCTCATACGGTTCATCATAAACAGCGTTGATGCTTTACAACGTAGCGCCTGTTGAGACCGCCGCGTCACTCTGCTCCTCGCGATGACATGCTCCTCATAACATCCTGTCATTGCGAGCCCCCGCCGTTTGGGGGCGTGGCAATCTCTCTATGCACAGAGTTTCATGAATCAACATGTTGCCTTTAGAGATCGCCACGTCGCTGCGCTCCTCGCGATGACATGTTTCTCATAGCATTCTATTCCGAATTGTCACCTGTCCCGGGAGCCTCCGGGTTACACCGGCCCGAGGCGGGCGACAAGTCTTTGAATTATCAATGCTCCGTGTGGTCGACGCGGGGATCGGGGTTCTAACTGGAAGAACCGCACCTCGGATGACTGCGTCGATTAGCACTCACCCGAAAATGAAAGACCGTTTACCGATGAAACCGATGAACAAGCACCACCACCCGGGCGGGAACCGCCGGGGAGCGTACGGCGTTACCGGGTCACCTATTCCTTGCTTACCTTCTTGATGGCCGCCACCATCTTCTTGTTCAGATCATAAAACACGGTGGCGTCCTCGCCCCTCAGCTTGGCGCGCTGCATGAAGAAAAGAAAATTCTTGGCCATGGGGACGGTAAAGCCGACATCGGTGGAGCCCTTTTTCCCACTGCTCGATTCCTTGTAGGACGACTCCAGCAGCGCCTTGATATCGAGGAAGGGGCCCACCTCTCCGCCGGCCAGCTCGATGGAATTCAATAGATTGAGGGAAAAGGCAAGCTCGCCCGTGTTCAGGTTAACGACGACCTTCTCCTCGGCCCGGGCGGCAACGACCGCCACAAGCACGGCCAGCGCGGCAAGCGTCAATTTAACGGTTTTCCCCATCTTTCGGACTCCTGTCGTTATTCACACGTACACCGGGCTGCAAGCGTTAGTTGTAAGACAGCAGTCTCCCGGTGTCAATGATTTTTATCCATCCCTGTCGGTTTTTTTATTCTCGCCCGAAAACGCGCGCCACGCCTCCGCCGCCGCGTCAGTCAGCTTCGCCGTCGCGACGGCGTATATAACGTACTCGTCTTCCTTATATAAAAGACGGAGCGGACACTTTTCGCGCGTATGTCAGGTTCGCGTCGAAAAAATCGCCGGTATACGCCACTCCCGCCGATACCCCCGCCAGGCTCGCCTCTCCGCGGCCGCCGTCGGATTTTTTACCGATTTTATCGATTATATACCCGTAATCGAAACCGGTAAAAAATTTAAGGCCTCTCAAACGCTTCCATACGCCCGAAAAATCATGCGCCGACAGCTCGTTCCGGACATAATACCCCCGGTCACCGACCGCCGAGTGATTTTTAAAGCCCCTCACGGTGTAAAAATCCCCGATATTGAGCTGCTCGGAGTTATACAGGGTATCCATGCCGTACTGCCCGCTCAGGTTGACGGAGTACGCGAAGCCCCGCCCCAGGATAAAGAACGGGCGGTTCCAGAATACGCTCGTTTTATATTTTTCAAACTGCGCCCTCGGCATATCGGCCGACATCCCGGGCGCGTCTTTGCTCGCCTTGAAAAGCCGGGTTCCCCTGTCGTAGCAGGCCTCCCAGTAAAAATAGCCGCCGCCGAGGTATCCGTTATAGACAAGGCCGAACTGTGCTATGGCGAGCCTGTCGCTCTGTGCGTCGATTTTAATGTCCTGGATGAACGTCTCCTTTTCCTTCAGGTTGAGCGACATCCTGCCTTTAACCCTGTCCAGCTTCTTCCTCCAGAGCAGCCTGTCGATGGTAAAAACGCCGCTGCCGTCGTTACCCGCCATCTTATACGGGGCGCCGAGCCCCTGTATGTGCTGCATGTATTCCGAACGGCTGTACATGAGCGAAAACGTCCAGTACCCGAGTGGGAACTCCATGAACATCGTATAGCAGCGGGTGTATTTCTCGCGCGTATCGGTATCCGGCCCGTCGGTATACGTTAGAAGGCACAGATCGTTCACGCTTGCCAGGTTGTCCAGCCCCAGGGAGAGTTTCTTCCTGTATTCCCCGGTCGTCTTCTGCCCCAGGTTGTCGATCCCCGCTTCGAGGTGCACCGGATGCCCCGGCGCGTTATAGATGACGATGCCGGAGGCCCCCAGCGCCGCGCCCGGCACGATTCTCATGGTGGCGTTATTGGACTTCAGCCTGTTCATCTTTTCGATCCCGTAATCGAGGTCGTTGATGTTGAGCGGCTTCCCTTCAAGAAACGGAAACGCGGAAAACACCTGCATCCTTCTCCGCGCGCCCTCTTTTTCCGGATGGATGTCCTCGATGTAACCGTTGATTATGGTAAGCACGAGCTTCCCGGATTTAAGGTTCTGCCCCAGGGGCACCTTTACCCGCGCGGTGACGTATCCTTTCTCTATCAGGGTATTCGTTATCTTCCCCACCAGGACGTTTATATCGTTGTAACCGATCTCCCTGTTCATAAACGGCTCGAGAAGCCCGTTTTTCTCCCTCTCGCTCAACAGCCCGGAATTCTGAAGCTCGATCTCACTTACCAGGATGCGGAGCCCGCTTTCATCCGCGGGAGCGGGCCGCTCGCCCTCCTTTCCCTCTTCCCGCTCCTTCTTTTCAATTCGCTCCCGTTCCCGCAATCGTTGTTCTATTTCCTGCCGCTTCCGCTGTATTTCACGGATGGCCTCCTCGCTTTCCGGCAAGGCCGCTTCCATAACGCCGGGGAACGCGAGAAGAGCCGGTATCATCATGCATGATAGTAAAACACCGGCGCGGAAACACCGGTGGAGTTTCCCGCTTCGCGTAACGCGGGGAAGGCGAGCGACGGCGCGGCCCTTTCCGGAAGTACGCGGCACGGCCTCAAGCGGCGGGTTATTTACGCCACCGTACCGGTCGCGCGCCGTATGCCCGGGGCGGTCAGTCATGACAGGCGCTCATACCGTCCGATGCCGCCTTCCAGCCGAGCGAACCGGCCTTCCTGATATCCTCACACCCCTCCTCATCCATCTTCAACCTGAGCCTCACTTTCCCCCGGCTGTAATAGGCCGCCGCCTCACGCGGGCGGAGACCTATGGCCTTCGTGTAATCCTCCAGCGCCTCGCGGAGCTCCCCGTATTTTTCCCTCACGCCTCCCCTGCGCAGGTACGCGAAGGCGTCATCCGGCTCCAGGTCGATTACCCTGCTGAAATCCTCCAGGGCTCCCTTGTAATCGCGCGCCTCGAACCTCACCGTACCCCTGTTGTAATACGCTTTCGTATATCCCTTTTCAAGGTCGATGGCAAGGCCGTAGTCGGCTATCGACTCGTTGTATCGCTCCAGCATGTGTTTGGCGTATCCCCTGCCGAAATACGCCACGGCGGACCGCGGCTTCAGCCGTATCGCCTCGTTGAAGTCGTCTATGGCTCCGGCGTACTCCTTCAGCGCGTTTTTCGCTTCGCCGCGGCGCACATACGCGTCGGCGAGTCCCGGGTTTAACGCTATGGCCGCGTCGTGATCCGCGACCGCTCCCCGGTAATCGCCGAGCAGGTATCGGACCGTGCCCCTTTCGCCGTAAAGCTCCGGATCGCGCGGGTTTTCCCGTATCGCTTTATCTAAATCCTCCAGCCTGTCGTGAAGGCTCTTCGGTTTCTGCTCGGTGCTTTTTTTCTTTTTCCCCGGCCCCTGCTCGGTTTTCGGGACATCCGCTTTCCCCGATATCTTTTCCTCCCATGTTTTTTCCGTTTCTTTTTCGTGGATATCGCCTGTATCCTTTTGTCCGCAAAAGGGGCATAGCAATGCGGTCAACGATATAATGGCGATAATCGCTATTGGTGCTGGATTAGTCATATCAATCGAAAACCCCTTCTCCATTTCCAATTTCAGCCGCGGCAGTTTTTATCGAACGATACTACAGACGATTTCAGCAAAAAAGTCAACACATACTGCGTTATTTCCCATACCCTGATTGCCCGATACTGCACCGCGAACTCCTTCAGTTTAGGTATACATGGCACAAACCCGCCGTCATGACGTCCGAACGCTTCGTTGACACAAAATTGCCCGATTTACACGGCAACCCCTTCCAAACGCGCCGCGCCGGGAGCATAGTGGGATGCTCGGGGCCTACTCACTGATTTTATGGAATGGACTGAAGACCTGTCGGCAGGATACTAAGGTATATTCACGCCTGACACCTTCGCCGGCGCATACGGGGCGCGGCCATACACCGCGCCCCGACGCGAACAACTCCTACGACGCAAACTTATCCGAGTACATCTCGCGCAGCTTGTACTTCTGCACCTTGCCGCTGGCCGTCATCGGGAAGGCGTTGACGAACTCCCAGTACTTCGGGATCTTGTGGCGCGCTATCTTCCCCTGGCAGAACTCGATGAACTCCTCGACGGTCGCGCTCATCCCCTCTTTGAGCTGAATGGCCGCCAGAACCTGCTCGCCGTATTTCTTGTCGGGTATGCCCACAACGTGCACGTCGCTCACCTTGGGGTTCGTGTAAAGGAACTCCTCGAGTTCGCGCGGGTAGATGTTCTCGCCGCCGCGGATGATCATGTCTTTTATGCGCCCGGTCACCTTGAAGTAGCCGTTTTCGTCCACCTCGCCCAGGTCGCCGGTGTGGAGCCAGCCGTCGGAATCCACGGCATTGGCCGTTTCATCGGGCATCTTGTAATAGCCCTTCATCACGCAGGCGCTGCGGGTCACGATCTCGCCCTGCACGCCGGCGGGCATGTCCTCGCCCGTGTCGGGATTGACGATCCTGCCCTCGATGTCGGGCAAAAGCCTTCCGACGGTCGATACGCGCAGCTCGACCGGGTCATCGCGGCGCGTCATGGTCATCACCGGCGAGCACTCGGTCTGGCCGAAGGCGATGACCACCTCGGGGCAGTGCATGCGGGTGCGCACCTGGTTCATCACCTCGATGGGGCACGGCGCCCCCGCCATGATGCCGGTACGGAGCGACTTCGTATCGTACTTGTCGAAATCGGGATGCGAGAGCATCGCGATAAACATGGTCGGCACGCCGTTTATCGCCGTGCACTTCTCCGTGTGGATCGCCTTCAGCGACGCGAGCGGGTCGAAGGCCTCCATCACCACCATAGTCGAGCCGTGATACACGCCGTTGAGCGTGCTCATCACGCAGCCGAAGCAGTGGAAGAGCGGCACGTGGATGAGCAGGCTGTCCTTCTCCGACAGGCCCATCACGTCGCCGACCATGCGCGCGTTGTTGACGATGTTGTAGTGGGTGAGCATGACGCCCTTCGGGAAGCCCGTCGTCCCCGAGGTGTACTGCATGTTGATGACGTCGTGGCTGTCGCACGAGGCAATCCGCTCCTCGAGCGCCGCGTCCGTAACTCCTTCGCCCATCTTCACCACCCCGTCGAAAGCGAACATGCCCGGCGTCGACGGGCGATCGCCGATGTAGACGACGTTTTTGAGCGACGGCAGCTTCGACGAAGCGGTCTTCCCGGGGGCCTGCGTTTCCAGCCCGGGAATCACCTCGTTCGTCGTGTCGAAATAACTCGTGTCGCGGTATGTGTCCATCAGCACGAGCGTGGTCGAATCCGACTGACGCAGGATGTATTCGAGCTCGTGCGACTTGTAGTTGGTGTTGACCGTCACGAGCACCGCGCCGATCATGCCCAGGCCAAACTGCATGTAGACCCACTGCGGAAGGTTGGTGGTCCACACCGAAACGTGATCGCCTTTTTTAACGCCGAGCGCCATAAAGCCCTTCGCTACCGAAACGCACGAGGCCGAAAAATCGCGATAGCTCTGGTTGATTCCGAACTCCGGATGCACCAGCGCCCGGTTGTCGGGATACTTCGAGACAGTTTCCTTTAACAGCCCACCGATGGTAATTTCCCTGAACTCCGACATGGTAAATCCTCCTGAAGTTGTAAATAAAGACAGTCTCCCATTGCCAATCGCTCCACTCAGGATCCCGGATGTCAGGGCCCGCCGCAGTCCCTGGAAATTCCGGGCCTTCCTCCGCGCGTTGCGAAGGGCAAAGCCCGGAATCTCAAGTTATGCGGCACGCCCATTTTTATATATATTTACGTCCCCTTTAAGCATAACAACCGATAGCGCGCGAGATGACCGTGCGCTGAATCTCGCTCGTCCCCTCGCCGATGGTGAGGAGCTTGTAATCGCGATAAAAGCGCTCGATATTGTACTCGCGCATGAGACCGTACCCGCCGTGCAGCTGCACCGCCTCGTCCACCACGCGGCCCATCATCTCCGAGCAGTAGAGCTTGGCCATGGCCGCATGTTTCGAGAACGGCAGGCCCGCATCTTTAAGATGGCAGGCCTTGTACAACAGATTGCGCGCCGCCTCGATCTCGGTGGCCATATCGGCGAGCTTAAAGGCGTTCACCTGGAATGTCGAGATGGGCACGCCGAACTGCTTGCGCTGCTTCGAGTACTTGAGTGCGAGCTCGAACGCACCCTGCGCCCCGCCAAGCCCCATCGCGGCGATCGCGAGCCTGCCGTTGTCGAGCGTTGAGAGCATCTGGTGAAAGCCTTCGCCGCGCTCGCCGATCAGGTTCCCCTCGGGGACCCGGCAGTCGTCGAAATACAGCTCGCCCGTGTCCGAGGCGCGCCACATCATCTTGCCCGTCATCTTCTTCGCCGTAAAGCCGGGGGTGCCGTTGGGCACCATGATGCACGACACTTCCTTCTTGCCGTCCGCCCTCGTTCCGGTTATCGCCTGCACAACGCAGACGCCCGCCATCACCGAGGTCGAATTGGTTATAAATATCTTGCTCCCGTTTATCACCCACTCGCCGTTCTCCAGGCGCGCATTGGTCCTGCTCGCCCCGGCGTCGGAACCCGCCCCCGGCTCCGTAAGCCCGAACGAGGCGAGTATCTCGCCGCGGCAGAGCCTCGGCAGCCACTGGCGCTTCTGCTCCTCGCTTCCGAAATAGTAGATGGGGCCTATGCCCAGCGAATTCGCCGCCGCCACCGTCGCCCCGTGCGAACCGTCCACCCTCGATATCTCCTCCACCGCGATGCAGTAGGAGAGATAATCCATGTTCGGCCCTCCGTACTCCTCCGAGACCACTATGCCGAAAAGGCCCATGTTCGCCATCTTCCCCGTGAGGTCGGTGGAAAACGTTTCCGTCTCGTCCAGAATCTGCGCCAGCGGCGCGATCTCGTGCTCGGCAAACTCCCGGACGTTGTGCCTGAGCAGCTTCTGTTCCTCGGTCAAACCAAAGTCGACCATAGTAAGCCCCCGGAAAAAAATTCTTTATATTTATTTTTACCCGTTGGTCCCGGGCGGCAATCACGACCACCGCCCGTTTCAAAACCATCCGCCGGCCGATGCCGACAAAACCCTACGCCATCTCGAAGTGAAGGATGTCGTCGACCCCGCCAATCCTCTCCTTTCGGGGCTTCAACACCGCTTTCACTTTCAACCCCATCGCCAGATGGCCCTTTTCGATTTTCAGACGGTGGATGATTCCACCTTTGACCCCCTTGAACCTGATCATACCGATAAGATGGGCTTCGCTATACCGGTTGCCCTGAAAATCCGAATAACACCCGGTGAACGAATAAAGCTCGCCCTCCAGCCCCACGGAAACGAATTTCTCCACCGGGCTGAAACACTCCTCGCAGTAAATAAGCGGGTAGATCGTCTTCGTTCCGCATTCGGAGCACTCCGAGGCGATGAAATCGCCTTTCTCCATCACGGTGGTAAAAAACCGGTCCCCGGCAATACCCAGGGTATACTGGTATTTGACTGGAACCTGGCCCTCGAAATAGCCGAGTTCAGTTGATTTTAAGATTGATTCTTTAAATGACATATCAGACCTCCGGTTTACGCTGGTTCAAAATACTTGATATCGGTGATGGAGCCTTCCCTTTCCTTTTCGGGTTTCCAGACCGCCTTCACCTTCATGCCGATCTTCACGTTCTCGGGTTTCACGTTGCCCAGAAGGTGCATGATTCCCTGGCCGTCCGAGGCGCCGTCGATCTCGATGACGGCCGGCATATGCCGGGGCTCGTCGGGACCCAGGCGACTCGCATCCCAGTTTACGTGACAGATAGCGAAAGTGTTCACCTTGCCGGTATCCTTGACCGGAAGGTATTCGTCGGTCGGCCGCCAGCAGAGCTCGCAAAAGCTTCGGGCCGGCAGCATAATCCTTCCGCATTTTTCGCACAACGCGCCGAGGATTTCGCCCTCCTTGAGCGCCCTCAGGTATTTCCCGATGGCAATGCCATTGTCCCAGGCGTACTTCAGTTCAGGCTTCCAGCTTATCTTCAGCGCCTTATCGTATTCCCCTCCAGAAAGACCTTTAACGGGTACATTATCAATCTTCATTATTCGCCTCCTAACTTCTCAATACGATGACAGTACCGACCTGCATCAGGTCGCCCCAGGCCTGGGCCACGCCCACCCTGGGATTTCCCGGCACCTGGCGCGCCCCCGCCTCCCCTCTGAGCTGGAGGAAAAGCTCTATAACCTTCATAAGCCCAGTCGCCGAAATGGGATTCCCCACGCCCAGGGCCCCCCCCGAGGGGCAGACCGGAAGGTTGCCGGTACGGGCGGTGTAGCCCTCCGCCGTGAGTCTCGCCGCGTCGCCGCGGGCGCAGAGGAGCAGCCCCTCCATGTGATGGAGCTCCTTGTAATCGAAGGGATCGTAGGGTTCGGCCACCTGTATCTCCTTGTGTGGTTCCTTTATGCCGGCCATGTCGTAGGCCATTCGCGCCGCCTTCTCCACATACCTTGGATAGCAGAGGTCCTTGGTCGCCCAGTAGGCTGTGTCGAGATTCCAGCCCACGCCGTCGATCCAGACCGGCTTATCGGTGAGCCTCTTGGCCACATCTTCGCTCACCAGGAGTATCGCCGCGGCGCCGTCGGAAGCGGGGCTGATATCCAGCCTGTTCACCGGTTCGGCCAGCACCTCGGAATTGAGCACGTCCTCGATCGTAACCACCTCGGCAACCTGCGCCGACGGATGGTCCAGGGCGTTGTTCTTGTTCTTTACGGCCACGCGGGCGATATCGGCCTTCGATATGCCGTAGGTCTCCATGTAGCGCCGCATCTCCAGCGCGAATATCCATATCAGCGTGGGTTTCAGGGGCTGCTCCGTGGTATGATCGAAGATCGTGAGAAAGGCACCCGCCGGATGCGGATAGATGGTCGACATCTTCTCGGAGCAGACCACGAGGCAGACGTCGCAGGCGCCCGAAGCCACGTGCATCCATCCGTGTACTGGGGCAAAGACCCCGGTGCCGCCGCCAACGAAATTTCTAATATATTGCTTGTTGTTCCCGCCCGCGCCGCTGAGGAGATATTCGCCCTTCATATGTACGCCGTCGAAGGCGTCGGGGGCCGACCCCATGGTGATCATCTCTACATCCTTCAGCTTCATCCCGGCCTGATCCAGGGCCATTTTGGAGGCAAGATACGACATCTCCGGGCCCGTCTCCTGCGCGCGTCGTACGAATTTTGTGATTCCCGCTCCGACAACTGCCACTTTTCTGTATCCCATATCATGCCTCCTCTTACCCGTTCGACAGGATCGCCACCGAGCCGGTGGCCGTCGGTATGCCGCGCCAGGACTGAACAAGGCCCGTCCTCGCGTTCTTCACCTGACGCGCTCCCGCCTGATGCCGCAGTTGCGTCACCGCCTCGTTGACCTTCATGCCGCCGCTGGCCTCGAAGGCATGCCCCATGCCCAGGGAACCGCCCGAGGCGTTCACCGGCAGGGCGCCCTGTATCGAAGTCTCCCCCGTCTCCGTCAGAAAGCCCGCCTCTCCCTTACGGGCAATACCCAGCGCCTCAAGGTGCTGGAGCTCCTTATAGGAATATTCATCGCAGACCTCGACGAAATCGATTTCCTTCGAAAGGTTGGTTATTCCCGCCATCCGACAGGCCTTCTGTGACGCCAGCCTCGCGTAATCGGCCTCGGCCATGTTCCGGCACCATACATTGCCCTGACCGGAGAACCAGGCGAAACCTTTCACCCACACGGGATTCTTGCAGAGCGCTTTCGCTTCCTTTTCGGCTGCCAGTACCACCATGATGGAGCCGTCACAGGGCGCGGCCGCGTCCAGGTGTTTGAGCGGCGTCGATATTGGCCTGGACGAAAGGACGTCATCCACCGTAAGATCGGCACCGTGGGCCGCCTGCGGATTAAGGAGCGCGCTCTTCCTGTTTTTCACCACGACCCTTGCGCACTGCTCTTCGGTGTTGCCGGACTCGTCGATGAACCGCCGCATTTCGAGGCCCGCGATAAACTCGGCGTTTTCCTTCAGCGTCCTCAGGTAGACCGGGTCAAGGGCGAATGATTTTACATCATTCAACGTCTTGACGTTGGACGCCTTGCTGTGGGCCTGCACGGCGATGGTGCGGAACATTCCGGTGTTGATCATCATGCAGCCTATCCCAAAGGCCTGGAGAAAATCCGCGGTCACCGTGTGCACCGGGCGCATGACCGCTCCCATCTGGTCGGGAACGTACTCGTCGAAAATACTGTAGCCCTCCATGAAGTCCTCGGAAGCCGTGACGAAAGAATCAATTTCCCTGGGATGCAGTCCCGCTTCGGCGTACGCCTTGACTGCCGCGCTGTACGTAAGCTCCTTGAAGGACAAGGCGGGGCTTACGGATGTAAAGCCCGTTACGCCTATTCCAATGATTGCGACACGCTCATTCATTAACTGACCTCCTCTTGGTTGTTGTGGTTTTGTGTTTTTCCCCCGGTTTCATGCGTGACCGCCGGACTGAGCGCGCCCCGCAGAACCATCGTTCCATTGAAGAAGCGAATCATCCCCGCACCGGCTGGATGGTCGTCCAAATTATATTTAAAAATATACTCACAATGTCCCAACCCATAATACCGCCGCGCGCCCTTTCGAGCGGCCCGTAACCATCTGTTTCTCCGGCACCGACCAGTAATGCACCGCGTCGCCCTCCGAAAGGGCTATGTGCTCCTCCCCGAGCACAAGCTCGACCGAACCGTGCAGTACGCACAAAACCTCCTGGCTGTTCTTGATGTTTTTCCTCACCGGGATGCTCCTGTTCTGCTCGATGAGCAGCACAGAGCTGTCTACGACCCGCCGGTTCTCCGGCGGGAAGAATCGCCTGGTAACGAAACCCGACGCGGGAATGTCCGCGTCGTCCCAGTCGTCCCTGCGCACCACCACCAGCTTTTCCTGCTTGCGTGCCTGGTTGAGAAGATCGCCGGCTTCCATGCCAAGCGCACTGCATATATTGACAAGCGTGTCGACCGAGGGCGAATTGACGTCGTTCTCGATCTGGCTCAAGAAACCCTCGGAGATGCCCGCCTTTTCCGCAACCACCTTGAGCGTGAGTTTGCGATCCTTTCGTTTCTGCCGCAACAGCGCGCCGAGATTCATTTTCCCCAAGCCTATATAAATATTTGCTTACAGTAAATATATACCATAAGTAAACATTTATAAAAAATGTCAATGAATTAATGAAATGTGTGGTATTCGGACGGGTGTCCGTGGGGATCCGGCACATCGCTTCGCGCCGGAATGTAAACGATCCGGCGCGGTTATAATTCTCGACAAGTCAGCATCAACAAATCAGCCCGTATACACCACCGCGAGCACCTGCGCCGGGCCGCTCCCCAAGCTTTTCAGAGAATGGGGCACCGTTGAGAGATAATAGATACTGTCGCCTTCCTTCAGCGTTTCTTCTTTTTTCCCCAGGCGGATCAACATCTCTCCCTCCAGCACAAAAAGGAATTCCTCGCCGTCGTGGCTGGAAAGCTCGTCGGCGCTCCCCCCTGCCGGGAGGGTGACGATGAACGATTCCATGTGGCGCGAGACCACTCCGGTCGAAAGGGACTGGTAGAGGTATTGCGGGTTCTCCCTGGTGCCCGACGGGGTCCTGTGCGCATCGCGCCGGTCTTCCTTGCGGATGACCGAGTAGCTGTAGCCGGACTCCTCGTCGAGGATAATCCCCGTGGCGACGCGAAGGGTCTTTGATAATCGGATGATGGATCCCAGGTCCGGGAATACCTTTGCGTTTTCGACTTCCTGCAGATACCGCTCGTCGACGCCCGAGAGCTTCGCGAGCTTTTCGAGCGAGATTCCCTGCATTTCGCGGATTCTCTTAAGCCGCTCGCCGATGAAGGTCTTTTCCTCGCTTTTTTCCTGCTGGCCGTAATAGCCGGCGAGGTCGTTGAGGTAATTCTGGTAATCTTCGCTCTTTACCTGGGTTCTCATGCTGTCACCTTTTCCCTTTCCGAAACGGTCCGCGACAGGCGGCCGGGCATACCGTATGTCGGCAGACTATTCACTCCGGGGATAATCAGTCAACAGCAAAAACTCGAGAGGGGCGGCAGCTACGCGCCATAGAGAACGGCAGGGATGATCGACCGGTCGTCACTCAGGTTTTCGATACGATGGGGTATGGAGGAGTCGTATGGTGCCGATTTCGATACGACCATTCCGCCCGGTTCCTTTTTATCTTTCATTGATAAACGCCCCGCGCGCCGCCCCGTCCCGGCATAACCGGATGTAAGCGTTGCGCTTTGACACAACCAGTGGCATATAAAGCGTACCGCAGCATATCAGGCGTTCAACTTATTTCACCAAATAACCGCCGCCCTAAAACGGCCCGCATGAGATATATGGCTTCGCGGCGCCATCCCCTCGCCCTGTATTCCTCTTTCTTCTTC
Source organism: Spirochaetota bacterium (assembly GCA_035477215.1). Lineage (NCBI taxonomy): Bacteria > Pseudomonadati > Spirochaetota > Spirochaetota bacterium. The sequence goes on from DATIKU010000044.1 coordinate 20,663, forward strand.
GGCCCCTGCCGCGCCGAATCCTTCATTTCTTCGCCGCCTGCCTGCGTACTTTTTTTACCGCCCCGTCCATGACCGCCTCGACCAGCCAAGGGAACAAACGCTTCATTATATGAGTAAACTTCCCTTCAAATCCCGGGATGATGACGAACTTTTTCTTCAGCGTGTCCTTCAGCATGGCCTTCGCCACGAAGTCCGGCTGGTACAGCCCGGCGTTCCCGGAGATGGCCTTCGTTTCGGCGGGCTTGGTCTTGTTCTCCTCCCGGAGCTGGGGCGTGTCCGTATCGGGAGGGCACAGCACCGAAACGTTCACGTTATGCGGCTTCAGCTCGCCGCGCAGGCTCTCGGAAAAGCCGATCAGGCCGAACTTGGCCGCGCTGTACGCCGTGTAGCCGTACACGCCCACCAGGCCCGCCAGCGACGAGATGTTCACGATGTGTCCGGCGCCCTTCGCCTTCATCACGGGCACCAGCGCCTCGCACACGTTCCAGACGCCGTACAGGTCGATTTTTATCTCCTCGTCGAACTTCTCGAACGAGGTATTTTCAAAATCGTTGCAGTAGGCCACTCCGGCGCTGTTGATAAGCACGTCCGGCGCGCCGAATTTTTTCACCGCCTTCGCCATCGCCTTCTTCACGCCTCGATTGTCCGAAACGTCAAGCGACTCGGCCGCGAAACGCTGCGAGCCTGATTTCTTCGAGCCTTCTATCTCTGCAAGCGCCTTTTCCAGCCGCTCTTTGTTCCGCGCGAAGATCGCCACATTCGCGCCATACGACGCGAGCAGGACCGCGGTGGCGAGGCCGATACCGCTCGAGCCGCCGGTGATGTAGACCGTTTTCCCATCATAATAGTTCATGGACAATTCTCCATACAGGTTTATTGCACGGTGATTCCGAAAATCCGGGGACGGCTGCTTTCGCGTTTCCGCAAACTGCGGAAGACGCCCTCCGGGCGCTTCGACCCCGCAACAGTCTGATATGAAATTTGCTCCGAAAATCAACATAAAAACCGCCGCCCCATATATTTATTGACGCCCGCGGGCACGCTCTGGATAATGCGGGAGAGCGTCGGGGACGGAGGTGCTAACGGATGGGAAAAACGGCAGGCGGCATCGAGGGTCTCAGGGAACTTTTCAGCGACGCGCCGCTCGAAGAGAAATCGCTCGGGGCGCTGCAAATCAATTCATATCTGCGGATATGGAACCGGACCGCCGTCATCTCGCGCGAGAAGAACGGCCACTCCACGCTCGAGATGGTGCCCATAAAGGCGTCCGAATTCGTCGAACAACAGCTCTGCCTGGCCGCCGGTCTTCTCGAGCTCGGCGTTGAAAAGGGCGATACGGTCGCCATCTACTCTCCCAACTCGGCCCGGTACGCGATCGAGCTCTTCGCCATCTTCACCATCGGAGCGGTTTTCGTACCGGTTTACCCCACCATGACCGAGGAAGAGGTCGACCTGCTGCTTCGGCACTCGGAGTCCAGGTTCGTCTTCGCCGGCGACATTATGCAGTTCCAGAAGTCCCTTGCCATTCTCAACAGGGTGAAATCGCCGCTTAAAAAGCTCATCGTGAATTACCACACGGCAACGGGAAACCCGAACGTCCTCACGTACGACGAACTCATCAGACTGGGCAGGCGCTCGGGGAAAGTCCACGATGCTGCGCGGATGCTGCGAACCGTCAGCGAAGAGGATCTTGCCGCGCTCCTTTATACACCCGGCACGACCGGCATACCCAAGGGGGCGCTCCTCACCCACGGCAATTTCCTCGCACAGCGGAGGCTTCTCGATCTTTTCCGGGTTACCGATAAAGACGTGCGGCTTGCGCATCTCCCGTTCAGCCACGTGTTCGGCCTGTCCGCCGACCTGCTGTCAGCGACGGCCACCGGTTCGCTCCTCTGCATAATGAAAAGCCTCGAGACCGAGGAGGTGCTCGATTACATCCGCGAGGTACGGCCCACGATTATCTGTTCGGTCCCGCGCATGTACGAAAAGATCTGCGTCACCATCGTTCAGGGGCTGCAGCAGTACGGGAGGACCAGGCGCGCGCTCGCCTCGCTTGCCATGAAGATCGGCCGCAAACACTATATCGCCGAATCCAGCGGCCGCGGAGCCCCGCTTTTTTTGGGCGTTCTAAAAAAACTCCTGTATCCCCAGCTCAGGCGGATCAGATCATCACAGGGCATGAGCAGGGTCCGCATCCTCGTCTCCGGCGGCGGCCCCCTCCCGCTCGAGATCGCCTACTTCTTCGGCGGCATCGGCCTGCCGATCACCGAGGGATACGGGCTCACCGAAACCGCCCCCATCATCAACGTAAACAGGTTCGACCTCAACAAGCCCGGCACGGTCGGGCCGCCGCTCGAAGGGGTGGTCGAAAAGATCAGCGACGAGGGCGAAATACTCGTCAAGGGCCCGACGGTATTCAAGGAATATTATAAAAGCGACGAGGAAAACGAGGTGGCATTCACGGCCGACGGCTTCTTCCGCACCGGCGATATCGGCATTTTCGACAAGGACGGCTATCTTATAATAACAGGCCGAATCAAGGACCTGCTCATCACCTCGTCGGGGAAAAACATCGCTCCGCTCTACATCGAGAAAAAGTTCGAAAACGAACCGTACATCAGCTTTATCTGCGTGGTCGGCGATCGCAGAAAATATCTTACGGCGCTGGTAGTCCCGGATTTCGCCCGCCTGCGCGCCTACGCCCGCGATCGCAACCTGAAATTCCAGGGGGACGAGGACCTGGTGGCCCACCCCGAGGTGTTCGCGTTCTTCAAGGAGCGCATAGGAGCGATCAACGAAACGCTGGCCAGGTACGAGCAGATCAAAAAGTTTACCCTGCTGCCAAACGATTTCTCGGTGGAAAGCGGGGAGCTCTCTCCAACCTTCAAGTTCCGCCGCCACCATGTGCATGAAAAGTACAGGGACCTCATCGACACCATGTATCCGTCGAGCGACTCGATCCCCGACGAGTTGTAGGGCCGGCCGGGAAAACATGACGCGGCCATTTCCATATTGACAAAATCCATGCGGCCTGCCATGCTTTCCATGTGACATAAATCGATTCCCTCGCGCCTGCCGGACCATGAACATCGAACAGCTCATCGACTACCTTAAATCCCACGAGCCCTTCACCGCACAGGTAAGTTCGTGGATCAGACATGACCCCGTGCCAGCGTCTTACGAACCCTTCCCCGACTATATCAACGGGCGGCTTGTCGATATAGTCGGCAAAAGGGGCGTCGAGAGGCTCTACTCGCACCAGCGCGAGGCCTGCGACGCGGTGAACAGGGGCGAGAACGTCGTCATCGTCACGCCCACCGCGTCTGGAAAGACGCTCTGTTACAACCTCCCGGTTCTCGACGCCATGATGAAAAACCCCGACGACCGTGCGCTGTATATCTTCCCCACCAAGGCCCTCTCGCAGGACCAGCTTTCCGAACTCCACGGCATCATCACCGAAACCGGGCTCGACATAAAGACCTTCACCTTCGACGGCGACACGCCCAACTCGGCGCGCAAGGCAATCCGCGCCGCCGGCAACATCGTCATCACCAATCCCGACATGCTACATTCTGGGATACTCCCGCACCACACCATATGGGTAAAGCTTTTCGAAAACCTCAAATACATCGTCATCGACGAAATACACTCCTACCGCGGTGTGTTCGGGAGCCACCTGGCTAATCTCATGCGCCGGCTCCAGCGCATCTGCCTTTTTTACGGCTCGAACCCGCGGTTCATCTGCTGCTCGGCTACAATTGCCAATCCGCTCGAACACGCCGAGGCGCTCATCGAGCGCCGCTTCAGACTGATCGATAAAAGCGGCGCGCCGCGGGGGGAGCGGCATTACGTGCTCTACAATCCCCCGGTGGTAAACCGCGAACTCGGGATCCGCGCATCGGCCGTAAAGGAAGCCGCGAAGGTCGGCGCTCTCTTCCTCGCCAATAAAATCTCCACTATCATCTTCGCGCGGAGCCGCCTGCGCACCGAGATCATCTCTACCTACCTCAGGGAGCAATGCGCGCCAATCAAGAGCAAAATCGCCGCATACCGCGGAGGGTATCTCCCGAACGAACGGCGCGCCATCGAGCGGGGCCTCCGGGAAGGGAAGATCGTGGGCGTGGTATCGACCAACGCGCTCGAGCTCGGCATCGATATCGGCATGCTCGACGCGGCTATTACCGTGGGCTATCCCGGTTCCATCTCATCGCTCTACCAGCAGCTGGGCCGCGCCGGGCGCCGCGGCCGAGCCTCGCTCGCCGTCATCATCGCCACCAGCTCGCCGCTCGACCAGTACATAGTGAGCAACGCGGGCTTCCTCCTCGGATCGAATCCCGAGGGCGCCACCATCAATCCCGACAACCTCCTCATATTGATGGACCACATCAAATGCGCCTCCTTCGAGCTCCCGTTCGACAGTGGCGAGCGCTTCGCGCGCCACCTCGCCACCACGACCGAAATGCTCGAATATCTCGAGGAACGGGGAATCCTCAAGCGTTCCGGCGAACGATTCCACTGGATGAGCGACATCTATCCGGCGAACGAGATATCGCTGCGCACGGCCGCCCGCGAAAATTTCGTTATCGTCGATAACACCGACCACTCGCGGGTGATCGGAGAGATCGATTATTATTCGGCGCCCACCCTCATACACGACGACGCCATCTATCTCCACCAGGGGAGACAGTACTATATAGACAGGCTCGACTGGGAGCGCCGAATGGCCTTCTGTCACGAGGTGGATTCGGACTATTACACCGACGCCGAAACCAAGACCGACATCCGCGTGCTCGAGAGCAGCGATTCGCGCGCGCTGTCGGGCGGCACGCTTTCCAGGGGAGAGATCAACGTCCGCAACAAGGCGGTCATGTTCAAGAAGATCAAGTTCAACACGCACGAAAACCTCGGCTGGGGTAAAATTCATCTTCCGGAACAGGAGATGCACACCTCCTCGGTATGGATCGACTTCGACGAGGAGCGGCTCGACGCCGTTGCCGGAAAGCCGCTCTCGGCCAGGCTTCTTTACTCGATTGCATACATTTTGCGCAATATCGTTCCGTTGTTCACGCTTTCCGATTACGGGGACATACACGTCGTTCATCAGACCCGCTCAAACTACAGCGGAAAGCCGGCCGTCTTCGTATACGACTCGGTGCCCGGCGGCGTCGGCATCGCCGAAAGGGCCTTCCAGGTGATCGGGCTTGTCGCCGCGGAATCGATCGGCGTAATTGAACGCTGCGCCTGCGCCGCGGGCTGCCCCGGTTGCGTGGGGCCCCTTCCCCCGGGCGACGACGACATCAAGGGCGCGGTGAAGAAGGCCCTGCGCGAGCTTTCGCATGAGCCTGAAGGATAAACTCCGCCGCTACGAGCGCTCGACCGCAACCGCCCCCGCCGCGCCCGCAACCGGGATACTGCTCGAAATGGGCGGCACCACGCTTGAAACCGAAAACGGGCCCCTGTGGCGTTTCGCCACCACGCATCCTGTGGACAACGGTCGGGAGGCCGCGCTGCGCGAGTTTCTCCCCTCTTTTTTAATGCATGTGGGCGCGAAGCCGGTCGAACTCGAGCGCCTGCTCTTCTTCGACCTCGAGACCACCGGCCTTTCAGGCGGCACGGGCACCTACCCGTTCCTGACCGGGATCGGGTACTACCGCGACGGGGCCTTTCATGTGGAGCAGTATTTCTTGGACGACTACGCGAGCGAACGCGCTATTCTCGCCCACCTCGTATCCGTTTTCCGCGAGGCGAATGCGTTCGTCGCGTTCAACGGCAAAACCTTCGACATTCCGCTCATCAAAAGCCGTTACCGGCTCAACCGCGTAGGCGGGTTCCCCGTGGATATCCCTGTGGTGGACCTTCTCTACCCCTGCAGACGTTTGTTTAAAAAGCTGTACGGAAGCTGCTCCCTTAAGTCCATGGAGGAAAACCTGCTCGGCGTCCGCCGTGGCGACGACATCCCGGGATGGGAGATTCCCGACGTGTTCTTTTCGTTTCAGCGCCATGGCGAAACCGGACGGCTCCCGCTGGTAATCGAGCACAACCGGATGGATGTTTATTCCATGTTTATGCTTGTCGAATCGCTCGGCCGCGTCTTCCGCTCATTGAGCGAAAAAAACTACAACTCGATCGAACCGCGCCTTCTTCCGCGGATCGCTCACTATCTCTACGTAACGGACCTCGTCTCCTTTCTCGAAATATCGGGGCTCATCCACGACGAGGTGAGGACCGACCGTCTGCTCTTCAAGAAGTACTGCACCGCGCTCAAGCGCTCCGGGAGGATCAATGAGGCCCTGAGGTTCTGGAGAGATGACCCGTCGATTTATTCGCTCGAGGAACTCGCCAAGCACTGTGAGCACCGACAGCGCGATTACCGGCTGGCCCTCGGGCACGCCCGAACGGCGCGCTCGCTCATCGAACGCGGGTTCTTCTCGGAAGACGGCGAGGCCCTGTCCGCCGACAGGGCCTTCTTCCACGGCGCCCGCTTCGCCCGGCGTATCGCCCGCCTCGAAGCGCGGATAGCGCGCGGCGACGACGCTATGCGAAATCCGGCTGGCCCGTCGCGCCCCTGACAATGGACCAGAGATAGCCGTCGGGCTCCACCTTCTTGCGCTTCTGGACGGCCAGCGCCAGTGGTATGAACGTAAAATAATTGTTCCAGCGGCCCACCATCATCCCGGTCTTGCCGGCCATGGCCCCGTGGACCGCGTTCTGGGCCAGCATTATGCAGTAAACCGCGTCATCGGCAGAGGCCGGAACGCTCCGTATGATATAGCTCGGATCGATGTACTTTATATTTATATGAAAGCCCATTTTTTTGAAGTGGGCGTTGATTTCGTCCCTGAGCAGCACCCCGATATCCCCGTGTTTGACGTTACCCGAGGCGTCGCGCGCTTTTTCGCCCTCGAAATACTCCTGCCCCGCCCCCTCGGCGACCAGTATGACCGCGTGCCGCTTTGCCGTAAGCCTGCGATGCAGATGATCGAGAAGGCCGCCCTCGCCGCGCAGCCGAAACGGCACCTCCGGCAGCAATACGTAATTCACCACATTGGAGGCCAGCGCCGTATAAGCGGCGATAAAGCCCGAATCGCGCCCCATGACCCGCACCAGCCCTATGCCATTGCGCGCCCCGCGCGCCTCCTCGTGTGCTGAAACGAGCACCTTCGTGGCCTCGGCCATGGCCGTCTCGAAGCCGAATGTCCGGTCTACGAAGCTGATGTCGTTGTCGATGGTCTTGGGGATTCCGACCACGGAGATTTTCGAACCCCGGCGCGCAATCTCATCGCAGAGATCCCTCGCCCCCCTGAGTGTACCGTCCCCGCCGATGGTAAAGAGCATCGATATGCCGTTGTTCTCAAGCGTGTCCACCATCCCGGGGACGCTCTGTTCTCCGCGGGACGAGCCGAGCATGGTCCCGCCCTTGGCGTGGATATCGTCGACCGTATCCGGACCAAGCTCGAGAAAGCCGTGGCCGTACGACGGGATCAGCCCCTCGTAACCATAGCGCACGCCATAGATCGTCTTCACCCCGTACTGGTAGAAGAGCTCCATCACCAGCGCCCGGATCACGTTGTTGAGTCCCGGGCAGAGCCCCCCGCAGGTGACGATCGCCGCCTTCGCCCCGGACGGCTCGAAGAAGATATTCCGACGCGGCCCCGCGTTTTCAAACGATGGAGCGGCGCCGCGGTCTTTGAAGGAGGCCTCCACCCGGCCGTATTCCACGTCCACGATGACGCGCTCGCCCTCATCGATAAACCGTCTTGCCGGCAGCGGCGAATCGACTCGGCATTCACCCAGGCTCGCGACCATGGTATCCTTGTCATTCAACATGGCACAGCACCTCCTCGGAATATTTCCCCGCGGGCGGCATATCAGGTTAGACGAAACAATATGCGGCCGCACCGCATTCCCGCATCCTCTGTGTGTCCGAAATCCATCCAACTTTCAAGCACATTTCGGCCGGGCAACAAATGGATTGAAATTTTTCGTCGTGCTTTTCATTATACCAGCTGGGGCGGTCTGGAGCGGATGGAATGAGCGAGCACGTCAAAATTGCAGGCATCACCTCGACCATACCGGTTGAAATCATATACGCCGCCGGGCGCGTCCCCGTCGACATCAACAACACCTTCATCACCTCCAAAGACCCGGCCTCCCTCGTGCGGCGCGCAAAAATGGACGGATTCCCAGACACCACCTGCAGTTGGATCTGCGGGCTGTACGGCGCCGTGCTCGAACGGGGTATACGGACCGTCGTCTGCGTAACGGGCGGCGACTGCGCCGAAACCATCGCGCTGATGGAGGTGCTCTCCCTGCACGGTATCGACGTCATACCCTTCTCCTACCCGCGCGGGCGCGATCCCGTCTCCCTGGGAGCGGAAATCAACCGCTTCGCGGAGCGCTTCGGCATCGGGATGGAACGGGCCGAAGAGGAAAAAAAACGGCTCGATCGCGTCCGTAAGCGAATCCATCACCTGGACCGCCTGCTCTGGGAGGAGGACAGGGCGCTCGGCGGGGAGGTGCAGAATCTGCAACTGGGCTCCAGCGATTTCGAGGGTAACCCCGAATCCTATCTCGCGAAGGTCGAGGAAAAGATCACGGAAATCGAATCACGGAAGCCGCTGAAAACGACACTGCGGCTCGGCTTCGTGGGTGTTCCCCCTATCATAAGCGACCTTTACGATACGATAGAGCGGGACGGAGTACGCGTCGTCTTCAGCGAGGTCCAGCGCCAGTTTACGCTCCCCTCCGGGGGCACGATCGGGGAATCGTACACGCGCTACACCTACCCCTACGGCATTTTCACGCGCGCGGAAGACATCGCGCTCGAGGTGCAGCGCCGGCGCATAGACGGCATCATTCATTACGTCCAGGCCTTCTGTTTCAGGGGTATCGAGGACATCGCGCTCCGTCGCGAACTCGGCGTCCCCGTGCTCACGCTGCAGGGAGACCTGCCCAGCCGCGTCACCGAGACCGTGCGCCTGCGCGTCGAGGCGTTCGTCGACATGCTCCACCGGCGAAGGGAGCGGCGCTGATGGAACCATATACCGACCTCGCCCGGTCTTACGACCACATCCTCAACCACGTCGACTACGACCAGTGGTATCGCTATCTGAGAACCATCATGTTCCAGTACATCGAGTATCCGGAGTGGATCCTCGAGATGGGATGCGGTACGGGCAAGTTCGGCGCCATGTTCTCGCGCGATGATTTTCCGGTGTACGGCATGGACCGCTCCGTCGAGATGTTGCGCGTTGCGAAAAGACGCTCGTATAAAAACTTCCGCATATTCTGCGCGGATATGACCGATTTCCGCGTTTCCCGCACGTTCGATTTTCTGTTCTCGGTCCACGACACCATGAACTACTTTCTAACCTACGCAAACGTCCAGAAAGTCCTCCGCTCGGCCCGCCGGGCGATGCACGACGGCAGTATTTTCATGTTCGACATAACCACCGAGTACAACATACGGCGTTACTTCGACGGGCGCGTCACGCGGCACAGGACGCGCGGAACCATGGTCGAATGGAGCAACTCCTACGACGAGGACAGGAAAATAATCCGGTCGACCCTGGAGTTCCGCCACCGTGACGGCACCAGATCCGTCGAGGAACACCTTCAGCGCATCTATTCCATCCCCGAAATTAAAGCCCTGCTCGAAAGGGAGCGGCTGCGCGTCGTCGATATTTTCGGCGACTACACCTTTTCCGCCCCGTGCGACGACACGGTAATGATCAACTTTATTACGCGGAGGGCCTGAGGTGCAGTACCTTTTTTATTTCGTGGGATTCGTCATCGCCCTGGCGGTGTTCCTCTACGCGCTAAACGCTTACGAGTCGGGCAAGCGGAAGCTCAAGGAATTGAAAAGCGGACCGAACAAAAAGGACGGCGGCCGGACGGCGACCATAGAACCGCAGGACATCTTTCTGAAAAAGCCGCGCAGCCACCCCGGCGAGCGCATGTGCCCGCTCTGCGGATCGGCGCTGACGAACTACGAGGCCCTGTACGCTGCGCCGGTCAAGGACGGCGATGGCGGTAAGATTCTCATACTTGGGTGCCGGTACTGCTACAAAGAAGAGGATGCGAAGGGCGGCTCCCCAGACGCAACATAGGGGAAACCTTTATTTCACCGGCTCCACGACGGGCGGCTCGTTCCCTTCGAGATACTCCGGCAGGTAAACGGGAAACCCGTATCGCCCCTGCAGAAGACCGAAGACGCAGAGGTCATGAAATGTGACCCGCAGCAGATCGTCCCCGTCTTCGGGAGTGTCGTTGATCACAAGGGTGATCTGCTGCTGGTGCGGCAGCCCCATCGGGAAAACCATCCTGCCCCCCCTCCTGAGCGAACGTATAAGTGAGAGCGGCCGTTTCCCGCACGCACCGCACACAATCACCGCGTCGAAGATTCCCAGCGACGGCTCATGGTCGGTCCCGTCGCCTGAAAAGAAACGGATATTGTCGAATTTCTTCTTTCGGCAGCGGGCTTTCGCCGCCGCCGAGAGTTCACCGTACAGATCGACCGTCACCACTTCGCCCACCATGCGGGAAAGAACGGCCGCGGAATAACCCGACCCGGTTCCCACCTCCAGCACGCGCCATTTCTTCTGCGGCGCGAGTATGCAAAACATGCGCGCCAGCGACATGAGCGGATCGCTTCGCTCTCCGACCCCTATCGGGACCGTCTCGTCGGTGTAAAACAACTTCCTGAACGCGGCGTCGAGGAAGTCCTCCTGTTTAACGGCGGCGAAGGCGTCGATCACGGCCTTGCCCGTCTTTTTCCTTTTTAGTAAGGCCAGAAACGCGTCTCTTTTTTTGCTCATTGTCTGCGCCGGTGATCCTCAGTAAAATAATCGAGTGGTGCAATACATCGCTTCTACACCGGAAAAATTCAAGCATTTCCCCGGGCCGGCGGCGGATAAAACACCCGGCTTTCGCGCGCCGGCATCCGACCGCCGCAAACCACATCGCGCCTATTCGAAGAATTGGAAAAGGTAAGTGAGAAAATAATTCGAGATGAGTATCGCTATCGAGGACTTCACCACCGCCTGAATGGTCGACTTGCCGACTCCCTCCGCGCCGCCGCTCGTGTTAAAACCCTGGTAACAGGAGATAACGGCGATCTGGATACCGAAAAAAACCGACTTTAAAATCCCAGTCATAAAATCCGCCAGCTGGAGATTCTGTAATATGTTCTCGATGTACTTGTCGATCGTGATGTTCAGGCTGAAGTAGGCCACCACGGCCCCGCCCAGCACTCCGACCACGTCCGTTATCACCGTCAGCGCCGGCGTCATCACCAGGCAGGCCAGGAAGCGCGGCACGGCCAGGTACTGGATCGGGTTCGCCGAGAGGGTGACCAGCGCATCGATCTGCTCGGTGACTTTCATCGTGCCGATCTCGGCGGCGATGGCCGAGCCCACCCTGCCGGCGAGGAGAAGCGCGGTGAGCACCGGGCACAGCTCCCTGAACATGGATATCGCCACGGCGCTGCCGATGAAGATCGACGAGCCGGTCATGATCTTGTCCATGGCATTTCCGATCTGGAGCGCCATCACCATGCCGGTAAAGAAGAGCGTGACCGCCGTCACCGGCAGCGACCGGTAGCCGATTTCGAGCATCTGCGCCGTAACGCTTCGCCGGTCGAACGGCGGCCTGAAGATCCATCGTAGCGTCTCGGCGAAAAAGATGGCATAGCGGCCGACCCCCGCCAAGAGCGACACGGCATACTGTCCGGCCCCCGCCCTTGTCATGCCTCCGCCACGGTCTCGTCGAACTCATGGACCTTGTCGAGGTTCCCGAACTTGGTGAATTTTTCCCAGAACCGGAGCTCGACATCGCCGATCGGGCCGTTACGCTGCTTGGCGACGATTACTTCGGCTATCCCTTTTTTTTCCGAGTCCTTTTTCACGCGTTCCTCACGGTAGATGAACATAACCACGTCCGCGTCCTGTTCGATCGCGCCCGATTCCCTGAGGTCCGAAAGCTGCGGCCGCTGATCGGTGCGCGATTCGACCGCCCGCGATAGCTGGGAGAGAGCGACCACAGGCACCGAAAGCTCGCGGGCGATCTGCTTGAGCGAACGCGATATCTCCGCTATCTGCAGGTGGCGGTCCATGCGTGAAAGGCTCGAAATGAGCTGCATGTAATCTACCACAATAGCGCCCAGGCGCTGCTTCTGCGCGACACGGCGCGCCTTCGCGCGGATCTCGAAAATATTGATGGCCGGAGTATCGTCGATGAGAAGCGGCGACTTCTCGAGCCTGCCCGCACTCTGCATAAGGCGGCGCAGCTCTTCGCTGCTTATATGGCCTGTCCTCACCCGCTGTGAATCTATCATCGCGTCGATGCAGAGCAGGCGCATCCCGAGCTGCGAGGCCGGCATCTCCACCGAGAAGAAGAGCACCGGCATTTTTTCCTTCATGACGATATGGTTCGCGATATTGAGCGCGAGCGCGGTTTTCCCCATCGAGGGGCGGGCGGCGATGATGATAAGCTCCGATTCATGAAGCCCGGAAAGCATCTCGTCGAGCCCGGTGAAGCCGGTGGCCACGCCGGTGACCGCCTTCTTGGTTTCGTACATGCGGCCGATGTTGTCCATCGTTTCCTGGATGACATCGGCGATGTTTTTGAAGTCGGAGGTGATGCGCTTTTCAGTGACGCGGAAAATGTCCCGCTCCACCTCGTCCATAAGCTCGTAGGTGTCGCGCGCCGTATCGTGGCATTTTTCGAGCACTTCATGAGAAACCTCAATGAGCCTGCGTCTGAGGCTCATTTCCTTTATCCTGCGCGCATAGAATTCGGCGTTCGCCGAGGTGGAGACCGTACGGTAAATATCGACCAGGCCATGATCGCCGCCGATCCGTTCCAGGCGGCCCAGGTCGTTCAGTCGCTGCCTTACGGTAACGAGGTCAATCGGGAGGTTTTTTCGCTCAAGCTCGACGATGACGCCGAAAATCTCGCGGTGCGCATCAAGATAGAAATCCTCCGGCTGGAGGATTTCTATTACTTTGAGAAGCGCGTCCCTGCTCAGTAGCGCGGAGGATAGACACGAGGCTTCCGCCTCAATATCCTGAGGCGGCACCAGTTCGATCGCCATCGGCTACTCCTTGAAGACGGTGACCTTCAGCTTCGCGGTAACGCCCTCGTCGAGCTTAACAGGCACCTCGTATTCCCCCAGTTTCTTGATCGGCTCTTCCAGATGGATCTTCCTTCTGTCAACATCGTGGCCGAGATCCTTGAGCCTGCGGGCGATGTCCATGGAGGTGACGGAGCCAAACAGCTTCTCCTCCTCGCCCACCTTCGCGCCGATCCGGATGTCAAGGCTCGCGAACGTTTCCATAAGGGTCTCGCTCTGCTTCTTCCTTTTGTCCTTCTTGATCTTGATCAGCTTGCGCTGGTGCACGGCCGCCTTCTGGCTCGAGTCGTTGGCTACGAGAACCATCTTTTTCGGCAGTAAAAAATTACGCGCGTATCCGTCGGAGACGTCCTTGATATCGCCCGCCTCACCGAGATTCGGAATGTCTTTCTGTAAAATCACCTTCATGGTCAATACCTCGAACTTATTGTTCGCCCCGGGCTTCCAGTTTCCTGAAATCTGCCCAGAAGTCCAGGGCTCCTATACCCAAAAGAACTACCGAAACAAAGAGCAACGCCTCCACCCCCAGGAGCAGAACAACGAACGCCGCCAGGGGCAGGATAAAGGGCGGGGCCCCTTTTTTATCCAGGTAGAACCTGGCGATTCCCAGCGCCTGCACCAGATAGAGCGCCGAAAAGCACAACGCGCAGTTGAGGCCGATTACATACACCGCACGATAGCCCTCCTCGTCGACCAGCAACACCGCGAGCCAGCCGACGATAAGCGCAAAGATATAATAGTCCTTAAGCCTGAAATACGCAAGTCCGCTTTTATCGGCCGTTTTGTCCCTGCCGCCGCGCATAAAAAACGGCCTAAGTATCGTGTAACAGAGTGCGGCGATTATCAGCGAATGCATGAAATAGCTGAAAGGTATGATATCCCCAATCACCTCCAGCGATCCGTTCACTTTCGCCAGAATCTCGGTCTTCTCCGCGTCCGGAAGGTCCGCGGCCTTGATCATGTCAACCACGCGTTTCTGCGAATCGGCGACCAGATCGAAATCCCTGTACACCTTGAGAAAATAGTAATTGGCGGAAAAAGCCACTGTAAGCGACAGTACCGAAACCATTAAGAAAAAAACGAGCGCCCTTCCCGACCGAAACGTATATCCCGCCGCCGCGCCTATCACGACCGGCGAGAGCACCATCATGTTATACTCGCCGCCTCCGGACGACAGAAAAGACTGCGCGGCGGCAATTCCCACGAAAAGCGGCACCAGCCCGAAAAGCGCCCGAGCACCCAATCGATACGACACGGCCGCTGAAGCGACAACCAGGCACAGGCCTACCAGCGCGTATGCGAGGAGCGCACCCACGGCACTACTGCACGACGAATGGCATTAGCGCGATGATCCTCGCCCGTTTGATCGCTATCGCCAGCGCGCGCTGATGCTTGGCGCAGGTGCCGGTGATGCGGCGCGGAAGAATCTTTCCGCGCTCGGTGATAAATCTCTCCAGCACATCGATGATCTTATAGTCGATAACGATGCTCTTATTCTGGCAGAAGCGGCAACCCTTTCTTTTAAAGCGGGCCACACGTCCGCCCTGCCTGCCTTCTTCGTCGCCCCCTTCCCTGGGAGGGCGGCCACGAAACCCTTCACGCTCCCTTCTGGGGGCGGGGCTCGTCGCGAGATTATCCTGTGCCGCTGCAGGCGCCCCGGGGGCGGTATTTTCGTCCGCGGACTCCGCGGACGGCTCTATGGTTTCACTGCTCTTAATTTCATCTGACATGATGTCGTACCTCTGATTGGTTTATGGAATTCCGGTTAAAAGGGAATATCATCGTCGCCGAATGCGCCCCCGCCGCCACCCTGGGGGGGCGGCCCTAAATCCTGCGAATCCTGATGCTCGGCCTGCCGGGGGCCATCGTCTTTTCCCGAAAGAAACTGGAAGTTTTCCACCACTATTTCGACCGTCGATCGCTTGTTTCCGCTCTGGTCGTCCCACGAACGCTGCTGGAGCCGGCCCTCGATTGCGATCCGCTGTCCCTTCTTGCAGTATTGCGCAATCACCTCGCCCGTCTTGGCCCAGGCTACACAGTTAAAGAACGAAACCATCTCCTTTTTTTCGCCGGAGACACTATAGCTCCTGTTGTTCGCTATTGAAAAATTGGTTACGGACGACCCTCCCTGCGTATATTTCAGTTCGGGGTCCCTGACCATTCTCCCTATCAGCATAACCCTGTTTATATCGCTCGCCATTGGAGCCCTCCGGGGGGCCGCTTACGCGGTCTTGGCCTTGGGCACCCGCACAAAGAGATGCCGCAGGATGTCGCTGTTAAGACGAAACTCGTTGGTAATCTTCTGAATGGCCTCGGGCGGAGATTCGATGTTCATGAGGGTGTAATTACCGTCGTTCTCCCCATCGAGCATGTAGGAAAGTCTGCGGTTTCCCCATATGTCTTCGGACACGATACTTACGCCGTTTTTCTGAAGAATCGCTTTAACCTTCTCCCTGTTCGATTCAAGCGCCTCATTAATGCGCAAAATCACCGTCAACTCGTACTTGCTCACCTTTTCCTCCCTCCTTTGGATTGTGCTGAAATACGGCAGCCCGCTTTCAGCAGAAAGGATTTCCACTATCCTCACCACCCCTTCTTTTTTCAACAAATATTTTTTCATATGGTTGATTTTGGCCCGGAGATTCACTATAATGTCCACCGCACTGTCACAATATAAAGGCGCCGGAACGCCCCGGAAACTGATTACACCATGAAACAACTGGCAACGACAATGGACCTCAGGGAAAATATGGTGCTCCGCGCCTACCTCAAGGGATACGGCTATGCCCGGCTCATCGTCGTCGGGGTCACCCGCCATTTCTACATTACCGACGCTCCCGCCGATTTTTTCCAGAGAATCCAGGCGAAAGCCGTACTTCAGGGCTATTTGTGGACCCAGAATTCCATTTCATTCGAATTCAACATGGAGGTGGCTGGCAGGATCACGGTCCCGCCCGGTCCCTCTTCGGCCGGCGACCCGGATGCAGGTACCCCACCCGGGCATTTCATCGCTTTCATTCACACCGCGGACATCGCCAGTGCCGACGAGCGCAAGTGCCTCAGGGCCAAGGTTTCGCTACCTTTCCGATTTTTCACGATCGCTGTCGCGCGAAACGACAAGAGCTTTTACACCGAGGAAATACGATACCTGGACGGTACGATCATCATGCTGAGCGACCGTGAGGCCGTAGTCGAAACCGGCCACGAGATACCACTTGCCGGCCTGATCCGCGGCCACCTGGCGTTCGGCGGGGACGATATCGACTTTACCGCCAGGATAACATCGGCCGAATCCGGAACGATGAACCGCTACGGCATGGAGTATACCGGCATGAACGACCGCGAGCGGAACCGGATTCTCGAATACGTTTTCTCTATCTACCGGGAATAGGTCCGCCTATCGCCCTTCCTCTACGACCACCGCCCCCTCTTCCATGACGATATCGAAGATGTACGCGTCCCTGCTCGAATTCACCGGCGTGTAGACGACAAACTGCCCCTTGAACTCGAAAAGGTCGCCCGCCGAGAGGAGCGTGCGGTAGTCATCGCCGTCGGCGTACACGTAAAACGTGATCTTCGGGGAGACCGCCAGGCCCGCGAGCATGATCCTGTAGCGCCTTTTATATCTGCCGGCCGTATCGACTGCGATGACACGGCCGCGGCCGACCATGATTTTATTGAGATGGGCGTCGAGAAAGAAATCCCTTCGTATAACGGGAGCCGCCTGCAGGCGCGTGTAGAACTCGTCGGCGAGCAACGCCGGGGTCGCCTGTGACCGGAGATCGTCTGAATACGGGCCCGCCGAGATGGTAAGGACGGCGCAGACGGCCGCCGCTGTCCGGATCACGCGCATCACCCGCCGCCGCTCATTCAATATCCGCCGAGAAGTCGACCGTGTACAGGCGCGAATCCCTGAGAACCTCAATACGCACCAGGCGCGAAGAGTCACGCCGAAAGACATTTAAAAAATCGTCGACGTTTCCCACAACGCGCCCGTTGACCGAGCGCACGCAATCCCCTCTCTTCAATCCGTGCCGATACGCCTCACCCAGCGGCGAAACCGCCGATATGACGACCCCTTCCAACAGGGAATCGTCGTCGAGCTCGATCCCATACGCTCCCAGGAGCCTTCGCCCTTCCTGCTGGGAGCGTCTGAATTCCGCCTTTTCCCTAAGAACAAGCGCGTACTCGCCGATGTAACCCTCGCGCGCCGCCCGGATCGTGACGGTCGAGCCGATCGGCTTGTTGCCGACCGCCGCCACGAGCTCGCCCAGAGTCGTTATGCGCTTTCCGTCTACCTCGCGTACAACGTCGCCAGTCCGTATGCCCGCCGCCTCGGCCGGCGAATCCTTGATGACCGACATCACCTCTACGACGTTCCGCTCGCCGCGCGCTGGAAGGCTCCTTTCCCTTGCCAGAAACCCAAGCCATCCGCGCCGGATACGCCCGTATTTTAAAAGCTCGACCGAGACCCTGCGCACGATATTCGACGGGATGGCGAAGCTGATTCCCTGAAACCCGCCCGAAACGGTACGTATGGCGGTATTGATGCCCACCAGCTCTCCCCGAAGGTTCACCAGTGGACCGCCCGAATTGCCCGGATTGATGGGAACGTCGGTCTGTATGAAATCCTCGATATCGGCGAACCCTATGTCGCTGCGGCCCGTCGACGATATGATCCCGCTCGTAAACGACTGTCTGAGCCCATAGGGCGTCCCGACGGCGATCACCCACTCCCCCTCTTCGAGCCGGTCGGAATCGCCGAAAACAGCCGGGATAAACGCCGGGGCCTTGCCGGCTGCGATCTTTATAATGGCGATATCGGTCTTGGGATCGGCCACATAATATGCATTTCCGAAGACAGGTTCCGGTTCGTACTCCGAACCATCCGAAAGCACCATCTGGTAATAATCGCCTTTTCGGACCACATGATAATTGGTCACCACGTAACCCTCGCCAGAGATGAGGGTTCCCGAGCCGAACCCGGATTTTGCGTACACC
Source organism: Spirochaetota bacterium (assembly GCA_035477215.1). Taxonomy (NCBI): domain Bacteria; kingdom Pseudomonadati; phylum Spirochaetota; species Spirochaetota bacterium. Next base: position 38,796 of record DATIKU010000044.1, read on the forward strand.
CGCCTGCCGTCCCTCATCGAGGTCCGATAGATGATGATATTCACAACCGAGGGCTTGACCTTTCTGGCCGCCTCGATGAACGTGCGGCTCATCTCGGCCGGGTGTGCGGGACCGGCACCAGACACCACGACGCCAAGAAGGACGATAAATATACGAATCGCGTTTTTCATTGGTTTCTCATTATCGCCGAAAGGGCAAATCGCCGCCTTATATCAGCGGCCGGGAAAAGCGGCCGCATCGAAATAGCTCTTTTCATTTGAACCGCTGTATTTCTCGATGTCAATCCTTTTCCCCCTGGGGCCGCGCGGCCCGCCTATATCTCGCAGTTTCATCCCCGCAAGCAGCGAATAAACGCCGACTGCGATGCCTTCGGCGATTTCATCCTGGCGCGCGGTAAGGATATAGCGGAACCGGGGCTGGTCGAAATACCCGAGCTCCATGAATGCAGTAACCGCGTTGAGAAACAGGGGCATGTGCCATACCGAAACGTACGGTTTTGACAGCCGCTGATCGGGGTGTCCCAAATTATTCAGTCTGAGCGCCATGAGGATGTAGCGGATGATTTCAGCGGATGCAAAGTGATTGTCCCCCCCGTAACCCTCCTCTCCTCCGTCGCGGCGGAACCGCTCGAATTCGGACCGCTCGCGGTCCCAGTACCTGCCCGTCAGGCTGATCGTTCCAGGAGAGGCTGCGTACGGCGTATAATCGGGATGGTTTCGCGCGACGACCTCCCAGCTGGGAGAGTCCCGATATGGCCAGTCGACCATGTTGTGGCGGTATCCCCTGAATCCCGCCATATCGACTTTTCCGCGGGCATCGAGCGGAAATCCGCTGAAGTAGAGCATCGAGTCGTTTAAAAACCATTTGTATCCCGTGCGCTCGTTCGACTCATCGAACCAATCGGCATACGGGCTCGAGAGAAAAAAGCTTCTATCCGATTTTTCACCTCGTAGAACCTTGAGTCCCTGGTACATGAAGCCGAAGGGGGGCGCGATGACGGGATTCATTCCCCTGAAATACGGCGACCCGCTGCGGGTGACGTGCAGACAGACTACCAGGTGAGGACGCAGCGCGTTGATGCGCGAAATCCGTCCCGGACGCATTTTCCCGTCGGGACCCGGGTAGTCGAAGAGCCTGAACTCGCCATTTGGATCTTCGCGACCGCGGATTTTTTCCCTGTCGCGCGAATCCCCACGGCTGAGCGAGACATCCACAATAATCCGCCGGGGCTGATCCGACGAGTACCGTTCGAGCAGGCGACTGAAACGATTAAAATCGCCTCCCTCGCCGCACAGTGCGATGATGTCCGCCGCCTTCCTGGCGATTTCGTACACCACGGCGTGCTCCTCGATGGCGCCCCACGAGGCGCCTTCCTTAAACGATTGAAGGTAGGTCCCCGACAGCGCATCGTACCGGTCTCCATGGCGGGACCGATCCGGCAGGGCCATCCCCCCGTGGCCTGGATCAAGCACAATACGGTACTCGGGGAATTCCCTGCGAACGATACCTTCCGGAACGAGCAGAAAGGCGAACATCGCCAGGACTGCCGCAGCGGCCCGAATGGTGCGGTAACTCGGAGGATAGATCATCGGCCCGGTGCCATTCTTGTTTTCACTATCAATGAAAAAGGGGAAGAAGCTTCCCCTTTTTGTAAACCAACCATATTGAAATATGCTTATTTCGCTACCGGCTCAGCCTTCGCCCTCTCGGGATTAAGCACCCTGTTAAGGTTATCCGCCTTGTGAAGTTCGAACTTGCCCTTCGAATTGACCGGATCAAGCTCTTCCATGATCCTGATACCATAGGCCTTTGCCACACGGTAATGAAGAATCGACGTTCGGTAGATTCCGTCGCTATACGCGTTCTGCGCGTCATCAAGCTGGCCGTAAGCGATCCTGAGGCGCATCATGTTCTGGAAGACCACCTTGCTTCGATTGGGATCTAACTGGCTGCGCTCATCGAGCGAAAGATCCAGGATCGCGTCCGCGCACTGGAAGAGCAGCGTCTGTGTGTATTCCCTATAATGGGCGCTGATCTTTTTAAATAGATCGTTTATCGCCTTCTTATTGTTCTCCAACTCAACCCGCGAGTAGATCACATCGCGCTTGTAAAATAATCCGACCCCTCTTTTATACTGGTCGTAAATCTTCTGGTAGTCGCCTTCCCATCCCTGTTCCTTGAAATTGGATGCTATTACCTTAAGCACGTAAATCTTTTCCAGGTTTTCCTTTATCAACCTCTCGGATACCTCAATAGCCTGGAAGCGCGCCAGGTAGTTTTCCTCGGGGCGCTCGGCTTCAGAGTATTCCGTCCGCGGATCCTTCTTGGCCTCGTCCGATTTCATTTCCTGCGCCGATACGCCCGTCGACAGCACGCAGACGCCAAGAACGAAAACGAACCACTTTACGCCATCTCTCAATTTCATAGCACCACTCCTTTTAATCTGCTTTTATGCATGATATCGCGAACCTCCATGCCCGCGCCGCCTGTTTCGCCTGCAGCGGTTCCCCCGATTTATTCCGCCGAACCCGTCCGGTAGCGCCGCGGGAGCTGCGGACAGCCGCCTTTTACAAGCAGTGCATAGAATAGTGGGCAATTTAATTATAAGCAACTTTTTTTTTAAAATTTTATCTTTTATTTTTAGAGCCGCCTCTCGGATTATGTCGTATATTGCGCGTTCGGGAAACACCCCGCGTTCTCATTAACCTTCTTACCGCACAATCAGTATCCGAACATCCATCACGTTGGTGTTGGTTGGGCCGGTTATTATAAGATCTCCGAGGTTTTTGAAAAAAGAATATGAATCGTTGTTTTCCGCGTACGACCCGATATCCATGCCCGCGGCGCGGGCGCGGGCGACCGTGGCGCCGTCGGCGAAGGCGCCGGCCGCGTCGGTCGGGCCATCGGTGCCGTCGGTGCCCACGCTGGCCGCGCAGATGCCCCGCGTCTGCGCCAGGAAAATCGCGGAATGCAGCGCGAACTCCATATTGCGCCCGCCAAGCCCCTTCCCGCGCACCTCGACCGTTGTCTCCCCGCCGCTGATGATGCAGGCGGGAGGTCTCACCGGGTTTCCCGAAGCGAGCGCCTCCCGGGCTATCGCCGCATGGAAAAGTGCCGCCTGTTGAGTATCTCCCTCGATGAGCGATGAAAGTACCACGGTTGCGTACCCAAGCGATTCCGCCTTCAGGCGTGCCGCTTCGAGAGCAAGGATGTTTGACGCGATAATGACGCCGGTCACACCGTCGAAGCATTCCCCGTCAGCCTTGGGATTTTCAGGCACCAGGCCGTCGACGCCGTCGAGGATCCGCTTGCGCACGGCCGCTGGTACCGAATCCTCAATTCCATAACGTTCGAGGATGGCAAATGCGTCGGCGAAGGTCGACGCGTCCGGCACAAACGGACCCGATGCGATCACGTCGGGGTCGTCCCCGACCACATCCGAGATCATGAGGTTCACGACGGTCGCCGGATACGCGGCCCGTGCCAGATTCCCCCCCTTTATCAATGACAGATGCTTTCGCACGGCGTTCATTTCATGGATCGATGCTCCGCTTTTCAACAGAAGATTTGTCGTGGCCCGCTTTTCCTCAAGCGTGACGGGCGGTGCCGGCAGCGGCAGCAGTGCCGAGCCGCCCCCCGAAAGGAGCGAGATGACAAGATCGTCTTTCCCCGCATCGGCGGCCATTTTCAATATCCTTTCCGCGGCTTCCATGCCCTTCCCGTCCGGCACCGGGTGGGCTGCTTCGATCGACTCCACGCGCGTGAGCGGCGCCGTATAGCCGTACTTTACCGATATGCAGCCCGCGGCGATCCTGTCTCCGAGCAGTTCCTCGACCGCCTGCGCCATCAGGGCTGTCGCCTTTCCCGCTCCAAGCACATATACTCGGCGGAAACGGGAGAGATCGAGCTCGCGGACCATCTTCGCGTTCGAATAGACAAGCAGGCTGCCGCCTTTTATCCGCAGATGCTCGAGCACGGCCCTTCGCGGATTGACGGCATCGATCGCGGCGGTATATATCTCCCGCACATCCTCCCGCAGGTTTTTAATCACAGGCGCCCTGTATCATTTTTAATTTCATCCATCCCGACCAATGCTATCCGGGGCTCCCGTCATTTGCAAGCTCTTCTCCGCCGGGCCGGTGGGCAAAATACCAGGGCGAGAAAACTTATTTGACATCCCGGCAAAAATGACGCGGATTAGTCTATCATTCCGTTCCCCACGAGGACATGCGATGATTTCATATCCGGACCGAAGCGACGTCATTCAGCGCGTGTACGACCACGGGCAGGAGCACGTCTTCACGTTCTGGGAACAGCTCCCGGACGTCAAAAAAAAGGCCCTGCTGGATGATGTTGCATCCATCGATTTCGACCTTCTCTCTCGCCTCTACCTGCAGGCCCGGGAGAGCAAGCCGACGGCAATGGGCTTCGAGCCCGCGCCCTATATCCCAGCCCCCTCCGGGAACAAAGATCTCCGACGCTTCGACGCCGCGCGCGAGGAGGGGATTGCGCTCATTCGAAAAGGCGTCGTCGCGGCCTTCGTGGTGGCGGGTGGACAGGGGTCCCGCCTGGGCTTCGGCGGCCCGAAGGGGCTTTTCGGGGTTGGGCCCGTTTCAGGTAAATCCCTGTTTCAGATCCATGCCGAAAAAATCCTCAAGAGCTCGATAAAATACGGTGCCCCCATTCCCTGGCTCATCATGACCTCGCAGGCCAACCACGAGGACACGGTGCGCTACCTCACCGCCAACCGCCACTTCGGTCTTGACGAGAAAGACGTGTACATCTTCCCCCAGAGCATGATCCCATCCCTCGACACCGGTGGCAAACTCATTCTTGAGTCGCCATCCGCCATCTTTAAAAATCCCGACGGCCACGGCGGGAGCCTCGATGCCCTGGCCGATTCGGGAACGCTGGCGGCGATGCGTAAACGCGGCATCGGGATCATTTCCTACTTCCAGGTGGACAATCCGCTCATTTCCATTATCGATCCCGTCTTCATCGGATTCCACGCACAACGTGGCGCCGACATCTCGAGCAAGGGGCTTATGAAAGCCTATCCCGGCGAAAAAATCGGCGTCTTCGTCCGCTTCGACGACGGGACCATCGGCGTGGTCGAATACTCGGACCTACCCGAGCGTTTACAGAACATGCGCGACGGCAGCGGAGCGCTCCGCTTTTGCATGGGAAGCATCGCCATCCACCTGTTTTGCGTCGGCTTCCTCGAAAAAATAACGGGCGGATCGGCCGTATCTCTTCCCTTTCACGTCGCGCGAAAAAAAATAACGCCCTGCACGCCATCGGGGCCCGCCGAAATTGAAGGATTCAAATTTGAAAAATTCGTCTTCGACGCCCTGCCGCTTACGGATAAAAACATCGTGCTCGAGACAATCCGGGAGGATGAGTTCGCACCGATAAAAAATCCCTCGGGAGTCGACTCGGTCGAATCGGCGCACGAGCTCATGACCGGGCTTTACCGGCGCTGGCTCGGGGAACGCGGCATTCTCATCCCCTCCCTCGTGAAAAAGCTTGAGATATCACCCCTTCTGGCCCTTGAAGCGGCTGATATTCCCGATTCCCTGTCAATACCCGATGCCGAGAGCGTATACCTGGAATAACACACTAAAAGGAGAATGCGTACCATGCAGCGCTACATAGAAAAAGTCAGCACACTTATCGAGTCGTTCCCGTACATTCAGGAATTCTACGGAAAAACCATCGTCATAAAATACGGCGGGCACGCGATGGAGGACGAACGGCTGAGGCGCTCGTTCGCCACCGAAATGGTGCTCCTCAAGCTGGTGGGCATAAACCCGGTCATCGTTCACGGCGGCGGACCGCAGATCGGCGAGCTCCTCAAACAGGTCGGCAAGAAGAGCGAGTTCGTTGCGGGTATGCGAGTTACCGACAGCGCGACCATGGACCTCGTCGAGATGGTGCTGGTGGGCAAGGTCAACAAGGAGATCGTCCACAACATCAACATGGTGGGCGGCAGGGCCGTGGGCCTCTCCGGCAAGGACGGCGGTCTCCTTATTGCCGAGAAGCACTTCCACGAGGACAACGGGGTCAGGCTCGACATCGGACTGGTGGGTTCGGTGAGCCGCGTCAATCCGCAGGTGATCGAGGCGCTCGATCGCGAAAAGTTCATCCCGGTCATCGCGCCGATCGGGTATGACGAGGCCGGCGTTACGTACAATATCAACGCAGATACGGCCGCCGGCGCCATCGCCGAGGCGCTGCGCGCCGAAAAGCTTATCCTTCTCACCGACATCGAGGGGGTGAAGATAAACGGTTCGCTCGCCTCTACCCTCACCGCGTCGGAGATCCCCGCGCTCATCGCTTCTAACGAGATTACCGGGGGTATGATCCCCAAGGTCAACTGCTGCCTCGACGCCCTTCGCGGGGTCAACAAGACGCACATCATAGACGGCAGGGTCGAGCACGCCGTGCTCCTGGAGATATTCACCGACGCCGGTATCGGCACCGAAATCGTGAGATGACTTCCCCGGCGGGATTTATATTTCACTCAGGCGACGCTACGGGCACAGGCCGCCCCGTGGAAATTTTTGTTTGACAGAACGGGCACCCTCCATAGAGTTATGCGCGGAGGGTTGTCTGAGTGGTCTATAGAGGCGGTCTTGAAAACCGTTGGGTGACAAGCTCCGGGGGTTCGAATCCCTCACCCTCCGATATCACGCAACCGGTTTATCACTACACTGGAGAGATGCCCGAGAGGCCGAAGGGGACGGTTTGCTAAACCGTTGTACCATTCCGGTACCGAGGGTTCGAATCCCTCTCTCTCCGAAAGGATACACACAGTGAAGTTTGTACATGCCGTCAAAGATCGACTCCCCCTGCTCAAAGAGAAGGCGCTTGTAACACTACGCTACCTCAGGGACTTTCGGAAAAACTGGCCCCGCACCCGTGAATGGCTGATATTCGCGTGGGGAAGGGCTCGCGCGGCGGCAATCTACCTCCGCGACATCCGGCGGCACTGGCCCGAGATCAGAGCCTCCCTGAAGCACTACCGTAACGAGATCTATCGGCCCATGTACAATAAATACTTCGCCGCTGCGGCCTATCTTCCATTCATCGGCTGGCTCGCGCCGTTGTATCTCAAACCAGATGACGCGTTGTGCCAGGAAAATGGCAGGCGGGGTTTCGTGCTTTCCGTATTTTTTACCGGAATAGCCCTTGCGCTGTTTTTTTTGTACTTCATCCTTGTCCCGAGGGACTGGCGCGCGGTACGGTTCGCACTGGCGCTTTTGGTATACCTCGTCTATGCCGTTTATTTTTCATTCTGCGCATGGGCTGTTTATTTCCTGGTACGGGAAAAAAGGCTTGAAATGCCCTGGCTTAAAAAATATACTCATATAGTGGAGTTGTAGCGGTACTCTCAACCAAAGCGTCTATAGCTCAGCTGGATAGAGCGCCGGACTACGAATCCGTAGGTCAGAGGTTCGAATCCTCTTAGACGCGCGTTTAATCGATAAGGCGGGAACCATTCTCGCCTTTTCTTTTGCGTTCGATTGCCGCGATGCGGCGAAGCCGGCATACATCCACAGGTCGGCATGCATTCGAAGGGAGTGGCAACGGCCGATGAGCGACGATACCTCGTTCATGCTGATCGCGCTCGAAGAGGCGCATATTGCTTACGAAGAAGGCGAGATTCCCGTCGGCGCGGTAATCGTCAGGCAGGGCGTGATTATCGCCCGCGCACACAACAGGAACCGAATCATGACGAACCCTCTCTGGCATGCCGAGATGATCGCCATCGATTCGGCGGCCGGAACGCTCGGCAATGAGCGCCTCAACGATTGCACACTGTACGTCACCAAGGAACCCTGTGTGATGTGTGCGGGGGCCATCGTTCACGCGCGCATCGAACGGCTCGTTATAGCCGCCGAAGACGTCAAATACGGGGCCTGCGGCACGGTCTTTTCGGTCTGCGGCAACAACCTCCTCAACCATGTACCGGAGATAGTTTTCGGTGTGCAGCGCGACGAGGCCTCGGCCCTCCTCACGGCATTTTTCACCGATCTGCGCAACGAAAAAAAGTTAAAAGGACCGTCTTCCCGGGATACATAAATTTTCCCGTAAAATCGTCAACACCTTGACATTTCAGCGGTATTCAATTTTTATTGCGCCTCAGTCGCCGGGACGGCCCGCCGGTACCGGAGACACCCATAAAATAAAGCGTATGGCATATGAAAGGAATTTTGACTCTCGCACTCGTCACCCTGCTCAGTTTAAATCTCGCGCTTTCCGCGCAGGAATCGCCGGCTGAATCCCAGGAACCTCCGATCGAGCCGTTGGCCCCCGTCACCGAAAGTCCGACGGTCCGGCTTCCCGTCAACCTCTACGATACACACAGGTTCGACGAATCCAAATGGCCCTATCTGCGCACCGGGCTCTATCTTTTCGGCCCGGGCTTTGTTACCGTCTGGGGGCTTGTGGAATGGGGCTGGTTCGACGGCACCATGTTTATGTATAAGCCCTCGAGGGTGTGGGGTGCGCACGCGCTTAACGGCGCCTCCGACAAGTTCGGGCACCTGTATGGCACCTACGCCGTCAAGCGGCTTTCCACGTTCTTTTTTCGTTCGACGGGCTCGTCACCGATGCGAGCCAACATAGAGGGAGGCATTTACGCAAGCTCCGTTCAGCTCATCATGGAAATCGGCGATGGATTTTCATCCGCGCAGGGATTTGACATAAACGACGTCATTTTCAACACTATCGGCGCGGGAATCGGCATGCTGCTCGACGGCTTCCCCGTTCTTGACAGGATGTTCGCCATCAAGTTGGAGTATGTTCCCACCAGGCGGTTCAGAAAAGCGGTTGCCGAGAAGAACGGCAGCGCCGATTTCTTCACCGATTACAGCGGCCAGAAATACCTGCTGGTCACCAAGCTGGGCGGAATCCCGTATCTCTCGCTCACCCCGCTTCGCTATGTCAACCTGGATTTCGGGTATTATTCGCGCGGCTACTACAACAAGGACTTCGATCGCAACACACGGAATATTTACCTCGGCATGTCGATCAACTACACCATCGCCTTTGGCGACCTTCTCCCGACAGGATACACCTCGTCCACTCTGCAGTCTTTCTTTAACCACTATCATCCGCCGTATGACCTGGAGGTCAAAGACTGGGAGCTTACCAGCGCCAAAAACCAATAACGGATTGATGGTTGTTCAAGGCGCCCCATGGGGCGGCAATAAACGACAAAGCGGCATAGAACGGTGCCGCTTTGTAATTTCACACTGAATTCCTATCGCGTTTAGAATATTTTCTTAAGTTTCTCTGTCGCCTTGTCTTTGGCCTTGTCCGTCTGCTTGTCCACGACCTTCTCGACCTTTTTCTCGGCCTTTTCCCTGACAACGTCCTTCATGTCGCCCGCAGCATCCTTTACCAAATCGCCGATGGATGGCAGCTTCGGCGCAATCAGCTTAACATCGGGCTTGGCCATGGTTCCGGTCACCTTGTACTGCAGATAGACCAGGCCGTCCTTGTTCGTCAGCGATTTCATCGCCGAATCGGCGACCTTCTCGGTCTTCACGTACTTTTCGAGTTTCGCCGCCTTTATGCCCTTTTCCACGTTTTTGGTGATACCCTCGCGAATGGGCTTGTTATGTTTCTCCGCAAGCAGCATATTCATGTCCATTCCGACCGACTTCGTGTTGATGTTCGTCTGGCCCGCGAAGTTAACCGCGTAATCGTCGGTCGCTATCTTTCCATCGGTCAGCTTCATTAGGCCGCCTTTGTACCACACGTTTACGAAGGCGTTCTTCCATTTAACATCCCCTTTCAGAAAGGTGAACTTCCCGCAGTACTTCTCGATCTGTTCCACCTCCTTAAGCTTCTCGAATATCTGCAGGCCCGTAAGCGTACCATAGTTCGAACCAATCTTCGCCGAAAGCTCGGGATCGACCTTTTTCGACCTCGGGTCGAAAGGCTTCAGCGTGCCGTTTATCGAAAGGCCGATGTCGAAGGTTTTTACGCTCCCGGTCCGCACCTGTCCAATTGTTTTTATTCCCGTCTCGATTTTCAGTTTGGCCGAATTTTTTTTAACGAGGTCTTTAGGGTCAATCTCGATCGAATGCACGAGCGCCGTCAGGTTGTAGATGGAGAAGCTCTGCTTCAGCCCCTGATCCACTAACGATACCAGGCCCTTTTCTATGCCGACCTTGCCGATGGCGATTTCCACGGGAAGATCATCGGCCGTAAACGGTTTCTGGGGCTGTTTGGCCTCTTCCGCTTTCTTCTTCGCCTCTTCCTGTTGTTTCTTCAATAATTTGGCCTTCTCCTCGGCGGTCATCTTCTTCGGAGCGAGGAGATCCGAAAAATTAAACAGGCCGCTGGGATAGCGGACCACGTTAATGACCGGCTCGAACAGCACAAGCTCGCGAAGCTCGACCTGCCTCTTCAACAGGGGTAAAAACTTGAGCTTGAAGGTGAACGACGAGAGGTCGACAAACAGATCGTTTGCGGCGACCGGCTTTCCTCTCAGCGCCTCTCTCTGGGCGGTTGTCTTGAAATTGGATATTTTAACTTCCTTTACCTCCATGCCCGAAACCACTGAAAAAACGCTCACATCGATCGCGCCTATTGAAACCTGCCTGTTCAGCGCATTCTCCATCTGCTGGTCGATCATTTCCTTGTCGACGATGAGCATGATGGCGACGCCCGCCGCGATGATAATAAGCACCAGCGCACCGACGGCGATGCCGAGCCATTTAAAGACCTTTTTCATTGCTTATCCCTCCCTATATATCATTTTCTGAATTCATGTCGCATACACAGTTGCCTGTCAATTGTAACGGGACCGTGCGAAAAATGCGAGAAGATTTCCGGCCGTCTGTTATTGAACGCCGTCGGAATAGCACGAAGGCGCGGTCATAAAACCGCGCCTTCGTGCTATCATGCCCTCCCGCCGATTAAACAGCGGACATGTGTGCAGTTATTCGAACTCGTTATAATACACTCCCAGAACCACCCCGACCGCTTTTTCGCTGACAGATATCTTTTCCTTCTCAAGCGCCTTCACGATATCCCTCCGCTTAAAGACGGGGTTCTGGCGCTTTATCGCGACGATGCGCTGCACCACACTGCGCTCAATTGGTCTGGCCGAGCCGAACACTCCCTTGCTTTCGAATGCCATCATGGCGTTCACCAGACGGTCGAGCCGCTGCAGCAGGTATTCAGGATCGCGCGCCCTGACATAGGCCAGCGGGTCGCTGATGGCGGCGATCGTCTTTTCGCACAGCTCTTCCTCGGTAACGTACTCGCCGTATACGCGGATGAACATCTTGTCGCGCGTAATGCGATAATTATAGTACATGGTGTCGTAATGCGAGAAGAGGAGTCCCGCCGGAAGGTAATCGAGCACGTTTATTCCCTTATACAAAAATTCCGAGGGAATTAGGCTGATCTCGAGAACGTCTTTCGAGTATTCAAATCCCATCCTTCCGATTTTGATATATTTCCAGGCGCTGAAATAGTTTTTCAGTTTCAATATCCGCTGCACTATCGCGTCGGTGGGTTCCGTATCATATCCCAGAACGAATACTTTCCCCTCGCCGTCTTTAAGTGTCAGCACGGTCCGGCCGTTTTCCTTTTCCTCGCCGTCCACGGCGAGGTTGGCCGCTGCCCAGTCATAGGCGTCAAGCCGGGCCGCCCCGGCGAGCGCCAGCATCATCAACACAATTGCGAATCGTTTCATACTCACTCCTGTAACACCTTAATAAGTATTCTGTCGAAAGGCTGTATTCTTCTACCCTCCTGAACTTCTACGACCCGCGCCCTTATCCCCGCGCCCGCGCCGTAAAACTGTATCCTGCCCACGTATTCATCGTCTTTGCGAAACACCAGCGCCGTTGTCCCCTCTTTTACCACATGTACCGCCCGCAGGTGCACGAAGATTGCGCCGCTGTCGCGCGGATCGACGATATAGCCGCTTTCAGGTTCGGTACGGGCCAGATAGTCGAAGGCATAACGTAAATGATCAAGCTGCGCGCTCTTTACCCTCACCGAATCGGCCAGAGCGCCCCACATCCTCTCGTAGCGCCCGGTGAGCTCGCGCGAAAAATACTCGATCTTATCAAGCGTCGGGGCGACCGAATTGACATAGGGTATCCGATTCAACCGACTGATTACCGCCTGCTGGTCCGCCTGCATACGCCGCATTTCGGCGAACTCGGACTCGGAGTACCGTGCGTCGCTCGTCAGCTCCTTTTTAAAATCATTGAGCCTCGGGACGCTTTTGTCCAGGGGCGGATTTTTTTCTTTGAGGATGCGCTGCAGCTCGCGCTCGGTGAAGCGCGGATTATACTTTAGCACCATCTCCGCCATCCGATTCTCGTAATACCGCTTTTGCTTTTGCATTTCCAAATTATGCAATTTCTGGTAGTTGTTGACGATCGCCTCGGCCTTTTTAATGTTTTCCTGCAGGCGGACATCATGCACATCCAGCTTCTTCTGAATCGATGCGACCTCCTCCTGCTGTTTCCTCAGTCGTGCGCGATATATCGCCCGGATCGCGGCCTTCGTATCCTCGTCCTTCGCGCGGGCAAGCTCGTCGTTCATCGTGCCCCGGGTATCACCCAGGCGCGTACGGGCAAGCTCCAGTTCGTTCTCAAGCCGCTTGGCCTTGTCGAGTATCTCGATGAGCCGCATGTCCTCGAAGGCGGTAATCTCCACATCCTCGCGGTTGAACCGTTCCTGGATGAGCTGCGCGAGCATTAATGTTCCGGCGATAAGCGCCACCATGAACCCCGCCACCAGCAGGTAGAAGCCATAGTTGCGGTTTCTCTTCGTCTGCGCGAATTCGTTGTTAAGCGAATATTCCGGCGGCTTCCCGTCGGGATCCTGTATCGCCTCCGGGAGAAATATCGATGTGCCGTCCTCTACCGGCTCGACGTCTTTTATTTCGTTTTCATTTCCCATATGCCATTCCAGTTCCTCGGTGGAGTAGAGTCAGCGGTGCGCTCGGCGAAGACCTCGCCGACCGGCAGGTTGCAGCGCTTGAAAAGCTGGTGCGCTTTGCGCCAATCGCCCCTGTAATAAAGCTCGAGCCCGGCGGAAAAAGCCTTCATGCTCTTTTCCAGGGTCTTCGTGTAATCATTTTTCAGCACGGGCCAGTAAATTTTCTTGCCCTCTGTCTTCCCCTTTACCTTGACTACGTCGATTTCGAAAAAGCGTATATCGTCGACGTGCCCGTTCGATTCCAGGTCTTCCTTTACATATTCCGAGCAGATCACCGGGAGCCGGTACTCGCGCGTGAGCCCCTCGAGGCGGGATGCGGCGTTCACGTTATCGCCGATAACCGTATTGGTCATGCGTATATGCGAGCCGATATTTCCGTAGAAGACCAGGCCTCCGTCGATCCCCACGCCGATTTCGAGTAGCACTGCCTGGTATACCCTTCCCTGGTCCTCGTTGAGGCGGCCCTTGTTCTTTTCGATCTCTTCCTTCTTGGCGGTCATTTCGGACCGGAGTTTCTTGGCTAGGTCCTGGAGCTTGTATGCCACGATGACCGCCTGATACGATTTGTTCTTATGGTCTCCTTCGTACTGGTCCAGTGCGCCGAAAACGGCAAGCAGCGCGTCGCCGATGATGGAGCCGATAATCCCGTCATGCTCCACCACCCTCCGAATCGCCTGGTCGTAATGCAGGTTCAGGAGCTTGATGATATCAGCTCCGAGGGTTTCGGTTATAAACGTAAAACTCTTGATGTCCGAAAAGAGGATGGTCAGGTCGCTCTGTTTCCCCTCCAGGCGCACCTCCCGGTCGCGATAGGCCCTGATCACAACATCACGGTTGGCGAACTTCCTGAAGATGTTAAGTAAATTTGAGATGGTACTCGCCAGCGAGTTGAACGCCACCCCCAAGAATGTGATGTCGTCGTTTGGCGCGCCCTTGAGGTTGATGATTCGAAGCTGCTGCTCCTCAAGCATCGTCATGATCTCGGTCGTGATGATGTTGATAAAACGCAGGACGTAGCGCAGAACGTACACGCCTGCGATGCCGCAGATAATGGTAATGACGAGGATTATGACGCTCACATCACGAAAAACGGCGCGCGATTCCTCGTAGAACTCGTTCTGCTCCTCGGCGCGTATGATGAAAACTTCCCACTTGGGATTGTGCTTGTAAATACCGAAATAGGTCTCGCCGTTGAACCTGAACCGGATTATCCCCTCGCCCGTATTTTTCGCGAGCCCCTCGTTGAGCGTGCTGAGGGTTTTCGAGTCTTCAAAGGACGCCGACTTCGCGAAGTGGGACGCCTGGAACAGGATCGAGCCGTCGGGCTTGACACCGAGCAGCACCGACTTGCGCTTGGCGAACTCGTTCTGCGCCCGGTTCTCGATACTGGAGAGAGAACCCTTCAAGTCCTTGTTGTAATTGTAAATCTCGAACTGGTTGTTGCAGAACACGTAGATGTCCTTGAGGTCCTTGGCGAGCAGTTGCCGCATCATATTGACCATCTTCGTGCGGTTGAACACCAGGTTGACGTAATTGCTGGTGAGATTGGACACGAGGATGAAGAGGGCGAAGACCAGTATGATCTTGAACGCCACCGGGACGATGCGTGTCCCGCCGATCGTTTTACCGAAGAGACTTCCCTTTTCTCGACTGTTCATTGTAACCGTCTGTAATCACTGAGTTTGATTGATTCCAGGGCCCGTTCGGCTGCATATAATTCCAGAGCCCTTTTGCCATAGCTTGTCCGGGGCAGGCTATCACCTGCGTAAAAATAAATCATACAAAAAACTGTTGTATGGCGTAAAATATTTATAAAATAATAATCAACCGGGGAAGCGCCTCGAGACCCGCCGAACCGCCATGGAACGGTCGCCGGCATCGCTCTGGCGGTGTTTTCTGGTTGCAATCGGGAATGTTTTCTGATCCAGTTGGCTGGCGCTCCCTTGAAGACGTCCATACCCGCCATACATGCAACGGAGCTGAAACCATCTAAACCCTGGAGGATGACGAGATGAACCTCAACAATCCGGAAGCGACATCGCAGGCACTGGACCTGCTCCGAAGCGGACAGCCTTTCCAATGGTACGTTATCACGCTTCTCGCGCTGGTGGTCTATGTGTATTTCAACGAGATCTCGAAAAAGAACTGGAAGGGTGTCGCCGCGGGCCTTTCGCTCTACATGGTCCACTGGTTCGTCGAAATCGCAAACGCGCTCGTGCAGCACTTTTCCGGGCACGCCCTCTGGACGGTCCCCACGGGGACTGCCTTCCTGCTGCTCATCGGTGTCGGCGTAGAGCTCTCCCTGATGTTCTCGATCGCTGGGCTGGTGTTCAGCAAACTTCTGCCGGCCGATCCGACGGTAAAAATTCTGGGCGTCAACAACCGCCTTGCATTCGCGATAGGCAACGCGGCCTTCTTCTCCATCTTCGAGATATTTCTCGTTAAAACGCCCGCTTTTGTGTGGGTCTATCCATGGTGGGGGTCCTTCACGGTATTTATAACCGTCTATATACCGTTTTTCGTGGTATCAATGTTCTGTTACGACTGGAAGCCCCGAATGCAGGTCGCCGTCATCGGAAGTCTTTTCGCGGTGAACGCGGCCGCGATCATCCTTTTTGCGGGAGTGCTGGGCTGGATATGAACTGGCAGAGCACCCGCTCGCGGGTGCTCTCGTATCCCGGCATTACCGAATAACGCATCGTTCCGCTGACGGCGCCGCCGGTGAGCGTCGTGCAGCGGGCGGCGGATTCGAACGTGATGTCTCCCTTCGCCGCGGCTGTAAAACATTCCACCAGGTGGTCCCGTGCGGTGTCCCGAAAAAGCGTCAAAAGCACGCTCTTGAGCTCTTCCCTGTTCGCGGCCCCAAAAAGCGCCACCGCGGCGTCGTTCACGTCCCATACCGCGACCATTTCGAGACAATGGCGCGTGTCATCCGGGTTGGCTTCAAAATGGGCCCTTGCATCCTGCACGCCCGACGCACACAGCCCGCACAGGTAATCGCATAATTTCGAGGCATTCGCCTCCCACATGGCGAGCGGGGAACGCTCAAACAGCACCCGCCACCGGCTCTCCGCTTCTCGAAGCCGCCGCTCGGTTTCCCATTGACTGTACACCATTCGAATGGCCGTGTACAAATCCGCCTCGGCCACCGGCTTGGCGACCAGGCCACAGTATCGGAAACCGCGGGTGAGTTCAACCACGTCCGGACCGAACCTGTTGACCAGGAAAACGACGGGCAGCTCGCCTTCTCCCGCAAGGCGGCGGGCTGCCAGATATCCGTCGGCACCGCCGGGAAGGCAGGCGTCGATGAGAAGAAGATCGGGGCGGTCAGTCCGACCGGCCGCCGCCGATTCCTCCCGATAAATTTCCGCGGTTGCATCATAGCCAAGCATCTCGAGAAGGCGCTTCATGTCCATGGCCACAACGGCCTCGCCCATGACGATCGAGATTTTTGTTTTTTTCACCCCGGCCCGCGGACACATCGATTTAAAAGAAGACTTACATCCCCGGCACAGTCGGCCTTAAACCCGCCCGTTTGTCAATTGATGAAATCCATTATTATATTGTAAGCGCTTCCCTTACACGCCCGGCACCTCGCTGACGGCATTGAATGACGCCGCGTCGCCGATGAAGCGATCACTTAAACGCCAGGGACTTGCCGTCGCTGTCGATCTTGATCGTCGTCTCGCCCGCTATATCGCCCCCAAGGAGCTTCACGGAGAGCGGATTGAGCAGATGCTTCTGTATGGCGCGCTTGAGCGGCCGCGCGCCGAACTGCGAATCGAAGCCGGTCGTCGTAAGAAATTCCAGCGCCTTCTTCGTAAGCTCGAGCCGCACACCCCTCTCCAGCAGCCGTTTTGCCACCATGCCGAGCTGCAGTTTTACGATCTCGGCGATGTGCTCCCGACCAAGCGGATTGAAGATAATAACCTCGTCAACGCGGTTGATGAACTCTGGCTTGAAATGCGCCCTGAGCTCCTTCTCCACGCCGCTTTTGCGGTCATCGTAGGGTATCGAGGCGTCGGCGATATACGATGTCCCGATGTTCGACGTCATGATAATGAGGGTGTTTCTGAAATCAACCGTCCTGCCTTTGGAGTCGGTAAGCCGCCCCTCGTCGAGTATCTGCAGAAAAATATTAAAGACGTCCTGGTGCGCCTTTTCGATCTCGTCGAAGAGCAAAACGGCGTATGGCCTGCGGCGCACGGACTCGGTGAGCTGGCCGCCCTCGTCGTAACCGACATAACCGGGAGGCGCTCCGATGAGCCGTGAGACCGAGTGCTTTTCCATATATTCCGACATGTCTATCCGGGTGATGGCCTTCTCATCATTAAAAAGAAACTCCGCCACGGCCTTCGCCGTTTCGGTCTTCCCCACGCCGGTGGGCCCCAGGAAAATGAACGAACCTACAGGCCTGCCCGGGTCCTGAATGCCTGAACGCGAGCGGCGAACGGCGTCGGAGATGGCGATGATCGCCTCGTTCTGTCCCACCACGCGGCGCTCGATGATGCGCTCCATGCCGAGGAGTTTCTCCTTCTCGCCCTCGAGCATCTTGGCCATCGGGATACCCGTCCAGCGCGAAACAACCTCGGCGATCTCCTGTTCGGTCACCTCCTCTTTGAGAAGGCTCCTGTCCTTCTGTATCTGCGCGAGCTTGGCGTTCGTGCCGGCGAGGTCTCTGTCCAGCTCCACGATCTTGCCGTAGCGGATCTCCGCCACCCTGTTCAGGTTGCCCTCCCGCTCCGCGCGGCTTTCCTCCCCCTTCATCCGTTCTATCTCTTCCTTGATGGCGCGGATGCGGGAGATAACCTCCTTCTCGTTTTTCCAGTGGCCGACCAGTTCGTTCTTTTTTTCGTTCAGGTTCGCCAGTTCCTCCTCGATCTTCGCCAGGCGCTCCTTTGATACCTTGTCCTTCTCCTTTTTGACGGCCTCTCGCTCGATCGTGAGCTGCCGTATCCGCCGTTCGATTTCGTCGATCTCGATCGGCATGGAGTCGATCTCCATCTTGATGCGCGACGCGGACTCGTCGATGAGATCGACCGCCTTGTCGGGAAGGAAGCGGTTGGTGATGTAACGGTCGGACAGCACCGCGGCCGCGACCACCGCCGAATCCGAAATGCGCACCCCGTGGTGCACCTCGTACTTCTCCTTCAGCCCGCGGAGTATCGCGATGGTGTCCTCGACGCTCGGCTCGCTGGTGAAAACGGGCTGGAAACGCCGCTCGAGCGCCTTGTCTTTCTCGATGTATTTCTGGTATTCGTTCAGCGTCGTCGCGCCTATGCAACGAAGCTCGCCACGCGCGAGCGCGGGCTTGAGCATGTTCGAGGCGTCCATTGAGCCTTCGGCGGCACCGGCCCCGACCAGGGTGTGCAGCTCGTCGATGAAAAGTATGACCTCTCCCTCCGATTCCTCTATCTCCTGTATCACGCCTTTCAGGCGCTCCTCAAACTCGCCGCGGTACTTAGCGCCCGCGATGAGCGCGCCCATGTCGAGCGCCACGAGCCGCTTTTCTTTGAGGTTTTCGGGCACGTCGCCCGCCACGATTCGGCTGGCGAGCCCCTCAACGATGGCGGTTTTCCCCACGCCGGGCTCGCCGATCAGCACCGGATTGTTCTTGGTGCGCCGGGTGAGCACCTGCATCACGCGGCGGATCTCCTCGTCCCTTCCGATCACCGGGTCGAGCTTGTTCGCGCGCGCCAGTTTCGTCAGGTCGCGGCTGTACCGGTCGAGCGCGTTGTAGCGGTCCTCGGCGTTCTCGTCGGTAACGCGCCTGCTGCCGCGCACATCCATAAGCACCTTGAGGATGTTCTCCCGCGTGAATCCCGCGGCGTTGAGGACGCTCCGTGCGCGCGTCGCTCCCGCGCCGGCGAGCGCGAGGATGAGGTGCTCGGTACTCATAAACTGGTCCTTGAGCTTTACCGCCTCGTTCCACGCCTCGTTCAGAACGTCGCGCATCGACGCGGAGAGGACGCCCCCGCCGGGACCGCCCCCCATCTGCCGCGGCAGTTTCTTTATCTCGGCCTCAATCTCCCTTCCTATCTCCATGGCCGGTACGCCGATCTTCTGCGCGATCGTGGTGAGCATGCCCTCCTCCTGATCGGCCAGGGCCTTCAGCAGGTGTTCGGGCTGAATCTCGTGGTGGTTGTTGTTCGTCGCCTCGTTCTGCGCGCGCGATATCGCGTCCTGCGCTTTGAGGGTCAGCTTGTCCATTCGCATGGTAACATCCTCCAGACGTTATAACACAAAAGGCGGGCGATAAATCGACGGATTTACGTGGATGCCGGATGGTATACTGCAAGCACAATGAGGAACGACTTCTCTCTTTCTCTTTTTGCAAAAATATATCTATAACCGGGATACCTTGAACACCACTGAACCATATCCCGGAAATAATATACATCATCAAACGCCGGTCGTCAAGCGGAAAAGTCAAACCGGCGGCCGATGTCCCGAAGATGCTTCGCCTCACTTTAAAAATGTCAAAATGAGCCTCATGGACCCTTTACCCATGGAGCAGGCGGTCTGTCAGTCCCTGATGTCCGCCCCGTCCCTCTGCCGTTGGACGCGTTCGATCTTCACGCGGATAAACCAAACCGGCGGGCGCATGAGTCCGTTTGCCGTGTAATATTCGGGCTTTCCCATGATCTCGCGAAGCGTCGCCGTTGCCATGCCGGGAACATGCCCGGCATCGAGTCCGGTCACGATCCGCCGCGGGCTGAAATCGAACCCGTAAGGCTCGTCGGGTTTCATTCTCACCATCACCCCGAGCGTTACATAGCGGCCCAGGGCGGCCTGCTTTTCGAAAAACTCGACAAGCGCCCCGTCGGAGAACGACAGCCAGATCGAAAGGCGCTCATCGGCAAGGAGCGCCTTGGCCGCCGCCTTTCCCGCGCCGCTTCCGGCGATCTTTACCGCATGCGCCTCGCCGATCTCCGCAAGCAGGGTGTCGATGTTGCTTTCAAGCCGCTCCCTGTTTATCAGGCGGACCCCGGCGATATCACCGTAGCGCTCGCCCATCGTATAGGCGTTGACGTCGTAGCGTTTTTCGTCGAAGAACAATTCCGACAGGAAAGGCTTTGGGCGGAGGGTCCTTCCCCCGCCGCTCTCGACGAACAGGCCGCTTTTCCACTGGCCCCCGAAGCTTCGCGCATGGAAAAGCCGGCCGGACTGCATGAAGACGTCGATCGTCTTTCCCTCCGCGTCATAAACGCGCTGCCGGTAGGCGACCGGAAGCGTACGACCCCGCCCGGTTATCGCAACCTGCCGCATCGCCTCGGCCTCGTCGCGCCCGATGCGCCCGAGCGGCAGCGTGTAGATGGCGATGCCCTTCTTGCTCGCCTTGAGCGCATACCGTTCGGCCCGGGAAACGTCGCGCGCGGGCGAATTGGAGATCACCAGCATGACCTTCTTCGCGTCCGCGCGCCAGGGAATCGCGTCAATCGCGTGCGCGAGCGCCCCGCCGAGGGCGGCCGGTCCCGCTCCACCCCTTGGCCTGATTGAGGCGAGTTCCTGTTTGAGCGACAGGGGGGATGTTATGGCGCGGGCTGCCCTCGGCGCCGCTGGAGCGTCCGAAAAAGCGGTCACATACAGGCGAAGAGAAGCCTCCCAATCGCCTGATACGCCGGAAGCGAACGCGGTGATCCCGTTTTTAACGGCATCCCACTCGCGCGACACATTATACGACGTATCGAGCACCAGAACGGCGTCTATGGACGCCGCCCCCGCGCCGGGGGCGGCGCGGTCCGGGTAGGTGACGAAGATCTCGCGCACGTCCCTCTCCGCGAGTGCGAAAAGCTCTTCCGCGCGCACGCGCTCCCTCGATATGACCTTCCGCTGCGCCGTGGAATACAGCACGCTTTCGGAGGTAATAACGCCGCCCGAACGCGAAAGCGTACCGGTCAGTATCAGGTCGATGAAGCGTCCCCGTCCGAGCGCGTCCAGGGACTCGCCGCTTATGGAGCGCCGCGGATCGATCGAGAAGCTTTTCATGTCGACCTCGAGTTCCCCCGGCGAACAGGGCTCGATCCCCTTTTTCAGCAGCAGCGTAACCCCGAGCAGCTTCGCGTATTCCGCGCCAACGGCCTCGTTGAATTGTTCCGATGGGGTCTCCACCCGGTAGGGAATCACGGCGATCTCGGCGGCCCCAAGCGGGGCCGATACCGAAAGCCAGAGAAGCAGTGCCGCCATCTTTCTCATTGTTCCGCCTCCACGAAACGATTGGAGTATCCGCCGCCGGCGTCGCCGGCATCGCCCGCATCATCTTCAATCCACGGTAAACAGCCTGAACAGCAGAGCACCCGCGACGAACCCCGCGATATGGCTGATCCACGCGATGCTGTCCGCCCCCCCGCGGAATCCGGACACTTGCAAAAGGAACCATACGGGCAGGAAAAAGAGCGCCTGCATCCGCATCGTGAAGAAGAGCATCCACACGTGGATTCGCGCAAAGGGAAACATGAACAGATACGCGCCAAGCACTCCCGATACGGCGCCGGATGCGCCCACCAGCGGTACATCGGCTCCCGGAGAGTGGGCCGCGAAGGCAAGCGCGGCAATGGCCCCCGTTATCAGGTAGAACAGGAGGAACCCGCCGCGCGTCATGCGGTCTTCCACATTATTGCCGAATATCCAGAGGAACAGCATATTAAACCCTATGTGCGAAAACCCGCCGTGGCAGAACATATACGAAAAAAGAGAAAGAAGCGACCCTGTCGTCAGGGACAGGGAACCGCCGGTTCCTCCGGCGAAGGAGGCCGGATTGAACGCGTACCGGGACGTAACCGCCTCGAAGCCATCCGGGGCGAAAACCTGGTAGGCGAAAGCGGCGCAACTGGCGAGTATGAGAAGGAAGGTCACGACCGCGAAGCGACCGGTTGAATTATCATCCTTATAGGGAATGAACATGGGGCGTCCCCTGTGCCAACAGCCACAACGGGTTGGTCGCGACGGAATGGAGCGAAGCTGCCCGGTAAAATTTCATTATACGACCGACAAGCCGTCATAGAGATACCTGCTTTTGGCGAAGAACTCGACCCCGCGGCCCGACGATACGTAACACGCCCCGCCGACGCGGGCGCCGTCCGGGACACTCGAATCCTTGCCGATGAGCGTTATGCTCTGGAAGAGCGACCTGGGGAAGTCCTTGTTCTTCAGTTGGTCGTGCTCGGAGCCCACATGACAGCGGCTCCCGATCGTTAACCGGTTATCCGCCGGAGTGTCCTTTTTCGGGGGCGTCCGTTCGTCGATGACCGATTTGACGATATGCGCGCCCGCGCCGATCCGGTTGAAGGGAAGCACGATCGAGTCCTTTACCGTCGCCTTTTCATCGATTTCGACACCGGGAAAAATGATGGAGTTCTGCACCGTTCCCCTGATGACACAGCTGTCGCTCACGAAGGAGCCGGCCACCTTTGCGTGCTTTCCGAGAAATGCGAAACCCTCTCCGGGTATGAATGCCTTCATCACCGGGTCGTCGAAAACGCGCCTGAAGAGGTCCTGGTTCCTCATCAGTGTCATGTTGAAACGATAGTAATCCGGGATGTTTTTGATGGGCCAGTAATGCGCGCTGAGCACCTCCCGGCGTATGCCCCTGTTGATGAGCGAGTTGATTATCATCTCGAAAAGATTGGGCGCGCGCCTGCCTTCGTCCATCGCCTCGTTGATGACGGAGAGAAGGCTCTTCTGATTGGTGATGAGGATGGTGTATGCCATCGACTCTTTGCTCGACGTCTTCATGCTGAAGAGCATCGCCCCTGCTTTTTTCTTTTTCTTGTATTTGTCGATGAGCTCGGAGAAATCGATGATCGACGGATTGTCGCCGTTATAGATGATATAGTAATCCGTATTGCTGTCCATCACCAGGTTGTAGCAGAACTTGGCGTCGGAGTACCCGCGCGAAACGACCTTTATGGCGGGGAATTTCTTGTCCTTAAACGGCCCGTAATTCTCAACATACGATTCAAGGCCGTCCTCATAATTGTTGTAGATGATGGTGTGGCGCGCGAGCGACGAGGCTGAATTTCGTATGGTAAAATCGACGATGCGGAACCGCCCCCCGAAGGGCATCAGGTATTTCGAGCGTTCCTCCGCCAGGGAAAGAAGTGACTCGTCTCTGGTTCCAGGATACGAAATGATGGTGAAATCGTCCATAAATGCCCTGTGCCGGGAGCGCCTCGGTGACGTGATGGTAGCTATTTATAAAAGTTTGGGATTAAAAAGCAATTAAAAAACCCGCGTCCCGAAAACGCTCGAATGAGACACCGGCCGGCGGGCGAAAAATCGTTTGATTTTGCCGCTCGCGCATGCAACAACCCACGGTAATGAAAAAGCCACTTTTAACGCTTCGACCCGGCGGCGAGTCCCGCGAATTCGAAAAAGGCACGCCGCTCATCGACGCGCTCGAGGACATGGGGGCCTTCCTGCGCACGCCCTGCGGCGGCAAGGGCGTTTGCGGCAAATGCGGCGTGCTGATCGAATCGGGCGCGCCCGGGCGCTCCGCCGCCGAGGACGGGTTCTTCCCCTCGGAACCGCTCTCGCGTCTTGCGTGCCGCACCGCAATCGTGGGCGACATGGAGGTACATGTACCCGCGGCAAAGGCTGTCGCCCGCCCGGGGAAACCGCCGCCCCCGCGCCTGCGCGATCCGGCCGTCGCGCTCGATATCGGAACAACGATGGTTCAGCTAACGCTTGTGGAACGTGCGGACGGCGCGACGTATCCGCTCGGATCGTTTCTCAACCCGCAGCGGCGCCATGGCCACGATATCATCGGGCGCATCGCCGCATCCGCCGACCCTGCAATCCGCGAATCTCTGACGCGCGTTATCCGCGGTGCGGTTGCCGCATCCGTACGCTCCGGCCTTGCCGGGGGCGGCATGCATCCGGATGAGATCGGACTCCTGGTCGTCTCGGGCAACACCACCATGACGCATCTTTTCCTCGGCATCGACGTGCGGCCGCTCGGCACACACCCCTACACCGCAAGCGAACTCGATTACGACCGTTATGACTCCATCAAGGACCTGTTCCCCTCGGCCCGCATCGCGGCGCTTCCATCGGCCTCGGCATTTCTCGGCGGGGACCTCGTGGGTGGACTCGCCATATCGGACCTCATGGGGCTTCAACGAAACGTGTTCTTCATCGACATCGGCACCAACGGGGAGATGTTTTTACGCGATGGGGCCGGCACCATCCACGCCACCTCCTGCGCCATGGGGCCGGCGCTCGAAGGGATGAACATCTCCTCCGGCATGACGGCCGACGAGGGCGCGATCAATCATTTCACCGTCGAGAACGGAAGTCTGAAGCCTGCGGTCATCGGCGGCGGCGCTCCCGTGGGAATCAGCGGCACCGGCATTATCGACGCGCTGGCGATCATGCTGCGGGAGGGGGTTGTGGGCTACAACGGCGCGATCAACCGCGCCGCGGCGGAGGCGTCCGCGATATTCAGGGGCCGCGTCGTAACTCGAAACGGCACTTCAGTCTGCCTGCTTGGCTATGGCATCGCGATCACCCAGAAGGACATTCGCAACATCCAGCTCGCCAGAGGAGCAAGTCTTGCCGCCGCGCGCCTGCTTCTGAAAGACGCTTCGTACGACGCCGGGCGAATCGACCATGTCCTCATCGCCGGAGCCCTCGGAGAGAACCTCGACATCGACAGCTTCCGCCTGCTTGGCTTTCTGCCCGATTTTCCGGGCGCCCGGTACCGGTTCCTCGGCAACACAAGCCTGGCGGCGGCCGAGCGTTCGTGCGTCGATCCCGCGTTCATCCGGCGGTGCCGCACGCTTCGCGACGAGATCCGAGTCGTCGAGCTCTCCGCGCGCACCGATTTCAATGACGAGTTTATCGGCTGTCTAAATTTCCGCTGACTGCCGAAGCCGCCCTTTTCTCCATGATCCGCGTTCCGATTCCACGATCAACGCGCCCTGTTCTCAAGCATCTCGCAGAGGAACCCCGCAAGCGCTCCCTCCCGGAACGCCCGCGCGCACCGCTCCAAAAGAGCGTCGTCGGCGACGATGCCTTTAAGAAGTTCGCCGCGCGCTGAGAAATCCAGATCGCCGAAGGCGTCGTCCTCCTGAAGAATGCGGCGCGCCTCACGAAGCGCGGCGAGAATATCTCCGATATCCTCCGGAAGTACCTTCTCGAGCGCGCGTCGAAGCCTCGCCGCGTAGGCCGGCGATGCCCCGCTCGTGGAGATGGCCATAAGGAAATCCCCCCTGCGAACGGCCGAGGGAAGATAAAATGAGCAGTTCGGCGGATCGTCGGCGGAATTGATGAAGATGCCGCGCCGTCCGGCCTCATCGAACACGGCCCTGTTGACGGCGGCGCTGTCGGTGGCCGCGAAGACAAGCGCGGCGCCATCGAGATCGCCGTCGCGATACTCGCGCCGCTGGAGGCTCAGTATTTCTGCGTTCGCACGCGCCGCCTCCTCGAGGTCGAAATGCATGCGCGTCGAAACGACCTTCACGCGGGCGCCTGCGTCGATGAGGTCGAGCACCTTTCGAAGCGCAACTTCGCCACCGCCCACCACCACGGCGAGCCTGTCCTCGATATTAAGAAGAACCGGGTAGAGTTTCATCGACCCGCAAGCTCCATTGGCACCGGAAACTCTTCGCCGCACTCGCGAAGCTCCCTTAGTTTTTCGCCGGAGAGCCCGATCTCATCGTCGGTGATGTAGCACTGCGGATCGGGCGCCCACGGATCGTTGTAGGCGCGGAAGGCGCGCACGCGCATCGCGCCGGTGCAGAGCGGACGATGCGCGCACAGCCTGCAGCGCCCCTTGATGTACTCGGCCTTGCGCTTGAGCCCGCGCATCAGCGGGTCGCTTTCATCCATCCAGATGTCGCCGAAGCACCGCTCCCGGACGTTCCCAAGCGTGTAGTCCTGCCAGAACTGGTCGGGATGAACATTGCCGACGAAGTCGATGTTGCCGATGCCGACCCCGGTCGAATGCGCCCCGCCGCCGTTCCAGGCCAGAAGCGCGCGCACCTTTTCGGCCTTCGCCGGATCGGACTCCAGAAGCCGGAGATAGATGTATACGCCGTCGGCATGGTTGTCCACGGTCAGGATATTGATATCGAGCCCTCGCTCGAAATAGTCCTTCGTGCGTCGCAAAAGGATGTCCATGGCGCGGCGGCTTTCGGCGTGGGTGAGGTCGTCGCCGTAGAGGTTCCCGCCCCTGCCTGAATAGACGAGATGATAAAAGCAGGCGCGGCTGATCCTCTCGCGCTCTATGAAATCGAAGATTCCGTCCAGGTCCTCGTAATTGCGCCGGGTGAGCGTAAGGCGCAGGCCCACCCGCTGCCCCACGGCGATGCAGTGCTCGAAGCCCTTCATGGCCTTCGAAAAGGAGCCCTTCATGCCGCGAAACCGGTCGTTCACCTCCTCCATGCCATCCAGGCTTATGCCGACGTAGGTGACGCCGGCGTTCCTGATCGAGTGCGCGGCCTCGCGGTCGATCAGCGTGCCGTTGGTCGAGATGACAGGGCGAATGCCGGCGCTCGAGGCGTGTTCGATGAGGCGAAACAGGTCCCTCCGCATGAGCGGTTCGCCGCCCGAGAAGAGGAGCGAGGGCACGCGAAACGACGCGAGATCGTCAATGAGCTTCTTCCCCTCGCCGGTATCGAGTTCGCCGCCGTACTTCACGTTGGCCGAGTCGGTATAGCAGTGCACGCAGTTGAGGTTGCAACTGCGCGTTGTGCTCCATACCACGATGGGGCGCCGTTCGCTCGCCAGCACCTCGCGCCGGTGCGGCGCGTTGCCGTGAGCGTCCGACGGCGCCTCGGTCCCGTAACGCAGGCCGTCGCCCGTGGACGACCCGTCGCAGTAAAGCTTTCCTATATCGATCACTGCATGTTCTCCTCATTCCACACGTCGAAGGCCGGTGAAAAATACGCAACGCGCTTCTTTTTAAACTCGCGCAGGCTCTTCAGCACCAGATAGTCCCTCAGCCCCGACTTCTCCTCGAGGGCGGCGATGATGCCATCGAGTTCCTCATCGCTCCGTGCGTGGATCATCGCGAAGAGCGGGTGCTCCCATCGCCCGGGGTGGAGCGTCCGACGGTAGAGATGCGATATGCTTTTCGAGGACAGGAACACCGGCATCACCCGGTCTTCGGTCCGCCCCGCGCCGATCTTCCATGCGGTCATGGCGTTCGCGCCGTAGCCGGCGTTGTAGTGTTTGAGCACTGCGGCATACCGTCGCATGATTCCCTTTAGTTTCAGGCCCTCGCCGATGGTTACGAGCCTTTCGGCGCTCATGGGGCTTTTCGCGTCCCCGACTATCGTTTCGAACGGCCTCGACGTGATGGGAAGGTCCGTCTGAAGCAGGAGCACCGCCTCACGCTCCTCGTCGGTCAGCGGGTACATTCCGCCCCCGTGCGCGGGATCGGCGCCGTTCATCTGCGCCGGGTCTCCGTCCTCCGCATCGTCCGCAGCGTCATCCCCCATCCTGAGCATAAATCCTATCTTGTAGAGCTTTTCATTCCGGAGGATCAGGTGGTCCGTCGCGCGGCAGTGACGCGCCAGGACCGCGGCGGTCTCCTCGATTGAGGTCGCCCCGTCCACCGCCAGAGTAAACCAGATGTTGAACCGGTGGTCCCGCAGGTAGTTGTGGCTTACCCCGGGATGCGCGTTGACGATCTCCACCGCGCCCTCAACATCCCTTTCGGCGACACAGAAGGCCACCAGGCTCGAATGATAGCCGAGCCGGTGCGCGTTGAATATGGCCGATATATTACGCACGACCCGCTTCGCCTTGAGGCGCGCAACCGTTTCCAGGAGATCATCCTCGGCAAGCGAAAGCTCATCGGCGACAAGCCGGAAGGGCTCCAGCGCAAGCGGGATGTCTTCCTGTATGCGGTTGATGATGCGTTCCTCGGTGCGGGTAAACCGTGTCATGTTTTAGCTTTCGCCCTCTTCGGCTCGTACACGCAGTACGGCTCCTCGGCCATGCAGTCCCCCGTTTCATAATACGCGCGCGCGCGGCAGCCCGCGCAGAAGGCGCGGTACTCGCACAGGCCGCACTTGCCGCCAAGGTCGTCAATTTTCCGTAATTTACCGAACAGGTCCGACTCGCGCCATATCCCGCCCAGCTGCTTGTCGCGCACGTTACCCGCAACAAGCGGAAGGTAGCCGCAGGGCTGGACGTCGCCCCTGTGCGAGATGAAACACACCCCGCCGCCGGCAAGGCACCCGCGCGTCATCGCCGCCATTCCATCGATCTCGAAGCTTATCGTGCGGCCCTCCTTTTTCGCCTCCTGGCGCATGATACGGTAGTAATGCGGGGCGCAGGTCGCCTTGAACTCGAAGGGAGCGTCCTTGGTGCGGTGATACAGCCAGACGAGGACCTCCTCGTACTTCTCCCGCGAGAGCATGTCGCTTTCGGCGATCTCCACGCCGCAGCCCACCGGCACCAGCATGAAGACGTGGAGCGCCTTTGCGCCGCGTTCCTCCGTAAGCCGGAGCACGTCCTCGATCTCGTCCACGTTCCGCCGGGTGATGGTGGTGTTGAGCTGGAACTCGACACCTTCCTCGCGGAGAAGACGCGCGCCGGCGAGGGCCAGGTCGAAGGACCCGGGAATGCCGCGGAAACCGTCGTGCGAAGCGGCGCTTGAACCGTCGATCGAGATACTCGCCCGGCCGAACCCCGCCTCCCGGATTGCGCGTGCGACGCGCCCGTCGATCAGCGTCCCGTTGGTCGCGAGCGCGGTCCGCAGGCCCTTCGCCCCGGCATACCGGGCGATCTCGAAAAGGTCCGCCCTGTACAGCGGTTCGCCCCCGGTGAGCACAAGGATGGGGCTTGCGAAGGCGGCGATCTCATCAACGACACCAAGCGCCGATGCCGTATCGAGCTCGCCCGAGAACAGCGAATCGTCCGCCTCCGCGCGGCAGTGCGCGCATCGCAGGTTGCACCGCTTCGTAAGCTCCCAGAATACGAGCCTGAGCGTGTCGGCCGCAGTCTTCATTTCTTGAAGAGATCCTCGATTATGCGCGCCGCCTCTCCGGGTCCGTGGCGGGCTTCCCGGTCGTGATGCCCCTTCGCCTGCGTCTGGTAGCGCTTGAGATAGGCGATCGGATTGTGCAGCGTCTTGGTCATGATCTGCCGCGTGAGGTCCTCGACCATGCGGAAGTCATCATCCGAAAGGTGCTTGAGCCCCCGCCGGCGGTAGCGCTCAAGCTCGCCGCTGCGGATCGCCTCGAATTCGTTTCGCATTTTAACGATCGCCGGGACCACGGCAAGCCCCTCGTACCATTCGTAAAACTCGTCCGCGTCCAGGCGGATGAATCCCTTTGCGGTGTCGAGATCCCCCAACCGGTGCTTCAGATTTTCGTCGGAGATCGACTTGAGGTCGTCGATATTATACAGAAAAACGTTGTTGAGCTTCCCCACCTCCGGATCGACGTTCCGTGGAACGGCGATGTCGATCAGGAAAATCGGGCTGCTTCCGCGCTTTTTCGCTATCGATCTCATCATCTCGGTCGTTACGAGGAACTGCGGAGAGGACGCCGAGGCGATGACGATATCCACGCCCTGTGCCGCCGACGCCAGGTCTTCGATCGGTACGATGCGCGCCTCGCGGTTGACTTCCTTTGCAATCCGTTCAGCGTTGGCGAGCGAGCGGTTGGCGATGGTTATCTCGCCGATGTTGAACTTGGTAAAATACTTCAGGATGAGCTCGCCCATCTCCCCGGCCCCGAGCAGCAGCGCCCTCTGGCATGAGAGGTCGTCGAAGATCTTGCGCGCAAGCTCGGTCGCTATATATGCGATGGAAATCGGGTTCTTCGATATATCGGTCTCGGTGCGCACGCGCTTTGCCGTGCGAAAGGCCTGATGAAACAGCCGGTTGAGCACGGCGCCGGCCCTCCCCGCACGCACCGACTTGCCGTAACAGTTCTTCACCTGGAAGAATATCTCGTTTTCCCCCAGCACCATGGAATCGAGCGACGAGGCCACCGACAACAGATGGAGCACCGCCTCGCGCGAATATTTTTTATAGAGAGACGACTCGAATGTTTCCCTGTGAAGCAGGGAAACATCCTCCAGGACGCCGAGCACCGATTCGACCGCCATATTCATATCGCGCGTAACGAAGTATATCTCCACCCGGTTGCAAGTGGAGAGATAGACGATTTCGTCGACCCCCTCGGCGCAGGTCTTTTCGAAGAAGCCGGGAAGCGCCTCGTCGCCAAGCGTAAACCGCTCGCGGATGTCAACGGGCGCCGTCTTATGGCTCAGCCCGACAAGTCCGATCTCGGGCCTGTTCATACTCTCTTTCATTTGAAGCCGTGGAACCCCATAGTGATGTAGATATTGGAAAACATAAAGATGAACATCAGCACGACAAAGAGGAGCACGTTGAGCTGGCTCGCCCTGTGTGGATTTAGCCGCCCGCCGTGGCGCAGCCAGAAAAGGCCCAGAATTACCGCCCACGACGCGTAAAGGATGATCTCCTTGGGGCTTCCCTGAAACGGCGTGGCGAATACCGCGTACGCGACGAAAGCCCCGGAGACAAGCCCGAGCGAAAGCAGCAGAAATGCGCGTGCGATCGCCCACCTGTTGAATTTTTCAATGGACTCCAGGGTGGGAAGGCGGAAGACGAAGCGCATCGAGGCCTTTTTCTTCAACTGCCATTCCATCAGCAGATACAGCACCGAACCGATGAAGCTCAGGAAAAAGAAGATCTCCCCCAGGATCGCGATAACGATGTGGAGCGGGAGCAGCCAGTGCCCGGTATCGACCGTGATTCTCCTGGCTGAATCAAGAAAAGGGATCGAGATGATGAGCACCAGGGTGATGAAAGGGACCGCGAGCGTGGTGAACGACCACCACTGGGCCTTCCAGCGCGAAAAATAAAGATAAACGAGAAGAACCACGAGCGCGAGCGTGAGAAGGTAAAAATACCCCCAGATCGTAAACGCCCCTCTCACGACCCCATCGTCGGTAGTGAAATAAAAGCGAACCGCACCCAGCGCGAAAAATGCCGCGATGGCGGTGAGCAGAACGCCTTTCGCCCTGTGCCGGTGCCTTTCGTCATCGCTATGGAGCGAGAAGATGCACAGCGCCGACGTGACGATAAACAGGGCCAGTGTAGTGATAAAAAGGACATCGAACATGAAATCCGCCGTCTTACCTGCTTCAGATAGTATCCGCGGAGCGGACATAAAACCGGCAATACCCGATATCACCATATTTCGCGGTGGTATCCCTTAAATAAAGCACACGATCCAGTATACCACACTCAGAATAGTGTTTTATAACAAGTAATTTTTATATGAAAGCGGAAACCATATTCCCCGCCGGGCCTTAACCATTCTAACGGTTGACGATTCCTCCCGGAATCGTCCTTTTTTGTACCGCCCCCCGTAATGGGACGGGTCCTTCCATATTTTTCCGGGTGACGTTGAAAAAAGGTTGTATCGGGCCGATCGTTCGCTACATTAATCAGCATGTTCGATATACGCGAATATTACAGGGACGTTGATCCCCGGGCGGGCCTCCCCGTCGAGCAGTCGACCGGGGAGATTGAGGAGGACCTCTCAATTGACATCGACAACCTTCTCCGCGCGCGCTTCGACCCCCTGTACGTGAGGGACCGTTTCAGGCGCAACTCGGCCACCGTGGAAATCATCTATCCGCGACGGACCTGTCACGGCAGCCGCGCGATACTCAGGGGGCCGGACTATATGCGCTACCTGCTCTCCCTGTATCCGCGCAAAAGCGACCTTGAGAACGTCGAAAAGATAGTTCTCCGCCCGCGCCACATCGAAGAGGGCGAAACGGAGCTGATGGCCCTTTATCTGCGACAACGAGCCATACTCGTTTTTTATCTGCACCATCCCTGCCTTTTCGCGATCGACAATTCACGTTTCGGCGAATACGCGGAATTCCTGTCCTTCGAAATAGCCGAATCCTTCGCTTCCGGCGGACTTCCCGCGGAGTGGTCCACCCGGGACGGAATCCGTATACCTCCGCTGTGGTACGTGCTGTCCATCGTGTCCCGGTCGGACGACACGCGGATCGACAAATTTTTCATACGTCGCGATCGTTCCGAAGCGCCCGGCATATCGAGCCAGATCGACGAGATCTCATTTTTCTATTCGCGGAACGGCTATTGAAAGGACTTGCCGATTATCACACGCACACTCCCCTCTGCGGGCACGCCGAAGGGAGCCCCGATGATTTCATCCGCGCCGCCGTGCGCGCCGGGCTTTCCGAGATCGGGTTCTCGGATCACGCGCCGCTTCCCGCGGGTCTTCGCGAGGGGATCACCATGCTCCCGGAACAGGTGGAGGAGTATCTTTCGCTCGTCGAGGCGGCACGCGGGCGGCACGGCGACGCCATCGTTGTCAGAACGGCGATGGAGGTCGACTTTCCCTTTCATGACAGCTTCGACCGGCGCTACCTTACGGACGGCCGCATCGATTATCTCATCGGCTCATGCCACTTCATCGACGGCTGGGGCTTCGACAATCTGGACCACCTGCACGGATTCGACCACAGGGACATTGACTCGGTATATGACGATTATTTCGCCATATTGAGCTCCCTTATCGCCGCGGGCGCCTTCAACATAGTCGGACACTTCGATCTCGTAAAAAAATTCGGACATCGCGCCAGGGCGGATCATAGCGCAATGGTGCGTCGGATCGCCGGTGAGTGCGCCGCGCGGGACGTCGCCATCGAGATCAACACCTCCGGGCTTCGAAAGCCGGCGGGCGAGATGTACCCCTCTGGTTCGATCCTCTCCATTCTTTTCGACGAGGGGGTTCCGCTCGCCCTGGGCTCCGACGCCCATAATCCTGACGAGGTGGCATACGAGTTTGCACGCGCGGCGGAGGCCGCAAGGAAGGCCGGATACCGCTCAATATCCGGATTTTCAAGGAGAAGGCGTTACGATATACCGCTGTAGGCGAAACCGCCGGCCCGTGCCCGGTGCGCCGATCGACCGGAAACACCGATACATCGACGCGCTCGCGGAGGGCCCTGGTAAGGATGGTGCAATCCACGATGACGCTGACGCTGCAAAACGGAATTTTCAGGATACCGGCCCCGGCCGGCGTTGAGATCGGCATCGCCGCAAAACCCGCCAACCCGATCGATTATTCGGCGGGTGCCGACCGTATACGACGCGAAGAGAGGGAGCTCCTCAACGCTCAAGTCGGTGTACCGGCATGGAAAATCCGCATGCTCAACCAGGTGCACGGCGACGAAATTGTCGAGGTCGAGGCCGTTACCGCGGCCGATCCCCACACGATGGCGGACGCCGACGGCATGGTCACCGCGCTTTCCGGGGTATGCCTGGTGATACGCACAGCCGACTGCGTGCCGGTCTTCATATACGATGATGTCCGCCGCGTGCTGGGAGCGGTCCACTCGGGCTGGCGAGGCTGCCGGCTCGACATCGCCGGAAGGCTCGTCGAACGCATGCAGCGGCGCTACGGCTCCAGCCCGGACAATCTTGCCGTTTTCATCCTGCCCGGCATTGGGCCCGGTTCGTACACCGTCAACGATGACGTCGCCTCTTATTTCCCCGGACATGTTACGCGGAAAGACGGCCTCATACTCCTCGATCTGCCCGGCAGCATCCGGATGTCGCTGGTCCGCCGGGGAATATGGCCCGACCGCATACTGACCGCGGCACACTGCACGCTCGAGGAGCGCGACCTTTTCTTCAGCCACCGCGCGGGGCACTCGGGCAGAAACCTCAATTTCGGCCTGATGCTCGATAACAGGGGTTGAACGCCCTCGGAAAGGGTGTTGCTCAAAGAAAAAAATAAAAATTTTGCACTTTTCTGAATTCTTTGCACTATTAATGCAATTACCTCATTTTCGATAACGGATTGCTTCCCGATCGGCATTGAATGGATTCGTGTAATTCTGGACTCGGGGCCAAAGGCGGCCTTCCTTCATAATGTTTTTCCCGCGGCGCAAGGTATGGAGCGCGCCCGGGTAGGTGTGCCCCGCAGATCAAGGAGGAGTATCATGACACATCGGGAGGATGGCCCCCAACTCTCGAGCCTGCTGGCGTCACAGAAGCCCGCGACGATCGTGGCCGAGGTTAAGAATATATTCTGCCGCCATTATTCCGCCCGCGCCTTTGCCCCGGTGGCCCGTGGCGCCCGGCTCGCCAGGGACCTCTTTGTGGGTAAATACCCCGGTTATCGCGCATGCAACACCGAATATCACAATCTGGCGCACACCATGGACGCGCTCCTCGCCTCGGCCCGGATCGTCGACGGATTCAACATCCAGAACCCTCCCTTTCCGGCCCCGCTCGCCGTCAACCTGTTCTGCGCCGCCCTGCTGCACGATACAGGGTATATCCAGGAATCGTGGGACACGGAGGGGACCGGCGCGAAATACACCTCCACGCACGTAGAGCGCAGTGTAAACTTTCTCCAGAGGAACCGCGACGCGTTTCGCTTCGGCGATGATTCCATCAGGATGATCATCAACACGATCCGCTGCACGGGACTCAGCGTGGACCTCGACACCATACCTTTCGAATCCGACACGGAACGGTACGCGGGGTGCGTTTTA
The DNA here is from genome assembly GCA_035477215.1 of Spirochaetota bacterium. Classification (NCBI taxonomy): domain Bacteria; kingdom Pseudomonadati; phylum Spirochaetota; species Spirochaetota bacterium. The sequence goes on from DATIKU010000044.1 coordinate 73,314, forward strand.
GGGACGGCGGACATCCTGGGCCAGATGTCGGATCGCTCCTACCTTGAAAAGCTGCTCTTTCTGTATTATGAATTCAAGGAAGCCGGAATAGCCGGCTTCAACACGGAATTCGACCTGCTCCGCAAAACCGTCGACTTCTATCAGATAACGAAGAAACGGCTGACTGAATCTTACATGAACATTCATATTTATTCCCAGCACCATTTCAAACATCGCCACGGGGTCGATACAAATCTGTATCTCGAGGCCATAGAGCGCCAGATCGCCTACCTCGAAAAGATAATAGAAGACGATTCCACCAACTTCCGCCACAAGCTGAAACGCGGCCCCTGGGTGCACGAGTATCGCGGAGACGGGGATACCCCGCCGATTTCCGAAGGCAGCCCGCTTTAACAGGACGATCCGTTTCCTATTCTTGCGACACAAATCTGTACCGCACACCCGCCAGGGGGTGCGGAATTGTGTCGCGCACTGCCAGGCATCATGCTTCAGTCCCCGCGACCGCCGTTAGCCGCCCGAAAAATCAAGTCGAAGGCCATCCATACCCGTAATATCAGATAACGACCCGTTACGGCCATGTTAAATTCACGCCCGCCCGCGGGGTCTGATCCGATTTCCCCCTTCCCTCCACGTCCGCCGCGAAATTCGGTACGGTTTATGCTCCTATACCGGCAGGTTAACATTTTCCACTATTCCGGAGGGCTTATGAGAAAGTTATCAGGAATTCTGGCGCTCGCGCTGTTCATCGGCGCGTCAGCGACAGCCGCATTCGCCGCGGAGAACGCACCCGCGGCCGTTACCCGGGAGGCGCTCGACGCCCTTAAGGCATCCATCGCGGTCGGCATGGACACCGTATGGGTGCTTTTCGCGGCGTTTCTCGTCTTTTTCATGAACCTTGGCTTCGCCATGGTCGAGTCCGGATTGTCCCGCGCGAAAAACGCGGTCAACATCCTGGCAAAAAACTTCATTGTCTTCGCCATCGCCTCGCTGTCGTTTTACGCGATCGGCTGGGGACTCATGTTCGGAAACGGCAATCCCTTCATGGGGCTCGAGGGGGTCTTCTTCGTGGGCGGGGCCGACAACAGCCCGGCGATCGGCGACGTCTACAAGGGGGCCTATGCCGCCATCAACTGGACGGGCGTTCCGCTGTGGGCCAAGTTTTTCTTCCAGCTCGTCTTCGCCGGAACCGCGGCCACTATCGTCTCGGGCGCCGTGGCCGAGCGCATCAGGTTTCCATCGTTCATCTTCTTCTCGCTTATACTGGTCGGCATCATATACCCGTTTACCGGTCACTGGATCTGGGGCGGAGGCTGGCTCGCATCGCTCGGTATGTTCGACTTCGCCGGATCGACCGTGGTCCACTCGGTAGGCGGCTGGTCGGCGCTCGCCGGGGTTCTTCTTCTCGGCCCACGGCTCGGCAAGTACCGCGCGGACGGATCGGTCAACCCGATCTTCGGACATAACATGTCCATGGTGACGCTGGGTGGGCTCATCCTCTGGTTCGGATGGTTCGGGTTCAACCCCGGTTCGACAATGGCGGTCGGCGATGGCAGCGCGATCGCGCATGTCGCCGTTACCACCAATACCGCAGCCTCGACTGCAATCCTCAGTTCCACTCTCATGTCGTGGGTAATCCAGAGGAAGCCCGATCTCTCCATGATCATCAACGGCGCGCTCGCGGGCCTGGTCGCCATAACCGCTCCCTGCGCCTTCGTAAGCGTGGGTTCATCGGCCGTCATAGGGCTTGCAGCCGGCGTGCTGGTGGTCCTCGCAGTCATGATGTTCGACAGGCTTAAAATCGACGACCCGGTCGGCGCGCTTTCGGTCCACCTGGTAAACGGCGTCTTCGGCACGCTTGCCGTCGGCCTCTTCGCCCAGGACGGCATCGCGGGCACGGCAACCGGAAACGGGCTCTTCTTCGGCGGCGGGCTCAAGCTGCTCGGAGCGCAGGCGGTCGGAGCCCTGGCCGTGGGTGCGTTCACTTTCTCCCTCGCCTTTGCCGTGTGGTACATCATCCGCCTCGTCATGGGGATGAGGGTTTCGCGCGAAGAGGAAATAGCCGGCCTCGACCTCGGCGAGCACGGCATGAAGGCATATCCCGACTTCCAGGGATTCCTGACAAAGTAACGCGTTCCAACAAATTAAGGAGGAAGCAGCATGAAGCTGATAATAGCAGTTGTGCAACCCGAGAAGCTGACCGATGTAAAGGAAGCGCTCGCCGCGGCGAAGGTCGGGAAGATGACCGTCTCGAGCGTAATCGGCTGCGGCGCCCAGGGCGGGTACACGGAGTCCTATCGCGGAGCGACCACCGAGGTCAACCTGCTCGACAAGGCCCGTTTCGAGATCGCCGTAAACGATGATTTCGTAAAGCCGGCGATCGAGGCGATCATAAAGGGCGCGCGTACCGGGAAAATCGGCGATGGAAAGATATTCGTCGTACCGCTCGAGGAGTGCATTCGCGTGCGTACCGGCGAGACCGGCGGCGAGGCGATCGGTTAGTTCCATAAAATCCGGGGCCGCGTGGTGCCGTAAAAAGCCTGCGTGGCCCCGATTTTAGGGCTTATACCAAGGGTACGGTCATTGTTTCGTAGCGCCGGGATAGAAATTTCGAAACATCGTTTAATACAAACTGGAATAAGAGGTGAGTTATCATGATGAAAGCAAGACTGTTATCGTGCCTGGCCGCACTTGCACTGCTTGCGGCAGGCGTCGCGCCGGGGAAGGCGCACGCTGAAGAAGGCGTATCGTTTTTGAAAATACCGGTGGGTCTCAGCTACGCGAGCACCTACTGGTGGCGCGGTGTCGAGCTTAACGGCAAGGGTTCCGGCGTGCTCTGGCCGTCCGTGGGCCTGGTGCTTGGCGACACCGGCCTGTCGTTTCTCGTGGCCGCCGGGCTCAACGCTGACTATTTGTATGCCGGCACCAGCGGCGACCGCAAGGCGATACGCCCCTCGCACGAAGTCGATTACGGCGCATCGTTAGCGAAGCACCTCGGAGACCTCGCGTCGCTCAACTTCGGCATCGTTTACGCCCAGTATCCTTTTTATGACGACAATAATTCCGCAGCAATTAATCCGGCATTCATTGAGGGAACCCTCGGCATAGGGCTCAAGACGGCGCTCAATCCGCGCGTCGATTTCTATTATGATTATTACGTAAAAGAAAGCGCCGCCGAGACCCCGCAGGATGAGGATTACTACGTCAAGTTCTCGTTGGCGCAGGAATTCGCGAAGACCGATGACTCCGCAGTCACCTTGTCCGCCTGGATCGGGTATTACAACAACGCCTATGCCGACGCTGAGGGATTCAGCGACACGGGACTTCGGCTCGGCTTTTTCAAGGATTACAGCGGCACGGTCTTCGCCGCCGGGCTGTACTATGCCCGTACGCTCGACAGCGATTTCTGGCGCGAGTACGACCCGAACGAGGACGGCGAGGGCAGGATGAAAAACCACGTCTGGGCCGATTTCAGCGTATCGAAAACGCTCTGAGAGGCGGCCTCGCTCTCACATAACACAAAAGGCGCGCCGGGCGGCGCGCCTTTTGTCCTTCTATCCGCAGCGCGAAAAGCCGCACATCCGGCAGACCGAGCATCCGGACTCGAACTCCAGCGGGCCGTAACAATCGGGGCACACGCCCACCATCACCGCATCCGAGCCCTTGCCGTTGGTCTCGGCGGCGTTCTTTGCAGCCTCGCTTCCCTGGCCCTCGCGCGCGTCAACGCCAAGGTGCCGCTCGAGGGCCTTTGCGATTGCGTCGGCGCACGAATAAATGCGCCCGCCCTTTTCCCACGCCTGGTTCGGACAGCGCACCCCTTTGAGCTGCTTGATGACCTGCTCGGGCTCGATACCGCAGCGCAGCGAAAGCGAAATGAGGCGGCTGACCGCCTCGGTCTGGCTCGCCGCGCACCCGCCGCTCTTGCCCATGGTGGCGAACACCTCGAAGAGTCCCTCGTCGTCCTGATTTATCGTAACGTACAGCGCCCCGCAGCCGGTGGACATCTTGCGCGTCGAACCGAAGGTGACCTCTCCCCGGGACCGCGGCAAGAGGTGGAGCGGCGCACCGGCGACCGCTTCGCCGGGCGCGGCCTCGCGTTTGACCTCGAGGACCTGGTTCTCCCGCGAGCCGTCGCGGTAGACCGTCACGCCCTTGCAGCCCATCGCGTACGCAAGCCGGTACACCTTGTCGATGTCGCCGACGGTGGCGGTGTTTGGAAAGTTCACGGTCTTCGATACCGCGTTGTCGACGAACCGCTGGAATGCCGCCTGCGCCTTTACGTGGCTCTCGGGCTCGATGTCGTGCGCGGTGACGAAGACCTTCCTCGCCTCCTCGGGCACCTCGGCGATATGCGCGGCCGTACCCTCGGCGGCCACGCGCTTCATGACCGCTTCGGAGTAGAACCCCTGCTCGCGCGCAACCTTCTCGAAGAGCGGATTGATCTCGACGAGCGCGCTGTTGTCCATGACGTTACGGACGAACGCGAGCGCGAAGATGGGCTCGATACCGCTGGTGGTGTCGGCTATGATGCTGATGGTGCCGGTCGGCGCGATCGTCGTCGTGGTCGCGTTCCGTATCGGCGCCTCTTTGCGTTCGGCGAATTCGGAACGGGCGAAATTCGGGAAAGCCCCGCGCTCCGCGGCGAGCCCGCGCGAGGCCTTTTTCGACTCCTCCTGGATGGCCGACATCACGCCCTCGGCGATATCGATCGCCTCGTCCGAATCGTACGGAACGCCAAGGCGGACGAGCATATCGGCGAACCCCATGATCCCCAGGCCGATCTTCCTGTTGGAGAGCGTCATCTCCCGTATCTCGGGCAGGGGATACCTGTTCTGGTCGACCACGTTATCGAGAAAATGCACGGCATCGCGCGTGAGCGCCGCCAGTTTGGCGTAATCGATCGACGGTTTGTCATCGCCGGTCGAGACGCAACGCGCAAGATTGATCGACCCAAGGTTGCACGACTCGTAGGGAAGCAGGGGCTGTTCGCCGCATGGGTTGGTGCTCTCGATCCTTCCCACTTTTTTCAAGGGATTGCTGTCGTTGATGCGGTCGATGAACACGATCCCGGGTTCGCCGTTCTGCCAGGCCTTTTTTACGATCAGGTCGAACACCCTCTTTGCCCCCAGGCGTGCGACGGCGCCACCCGTGCGTGGATTGACGAGGTCGTACTCCCCGTTGTTTTCGACCGCGCGCATAAACTCATCGGTGAGAGCGACCGAGCAATTAAAATTGGTCAGCACGCCGCCGTCTTCCTTCGCCGAAATGAATTCGAGGATATCGGGATGGTCGACCGCGAGTATCGCCATGTTGGCGCCCCGCCTGGTCCCGCCCTGCTTTACGGTCTCCGTCGCCGCGTTAAAGATGTTCATAAAGGAAACCGGCCCGCTTGACACGCCGGTCGTGGAGCGCACCATGTCGTTCTTCGGCCGCAGGCGTGAAAACGAAAAGCCCGTGCCGCCGCCGCTTTTATGAATGAGGGCCATGTTTTTGATGGCATCGAATATGTCCTCCATGGAATCGCCGACGGGGAGCACGAAACAGGCCGCCAGCTGCCCCAGCGGCCTGCCGGCGTTCATGAGCGTGGGACTGTTCGGGATGAACTCGAGCGAGGCCATCATCTCGTAGAACCTGGTGGCGACCGCGCTCACCTCATCGTGCGATTTGCCGTAATTAAAATCGGCGGAGGCGATGAATTTCGCGATGCGCCCGAACATTCCCGCGGGCGTCTCGACGATGCTCCCCTCCCCGTCCCTGACAAGGTAGCGCTTCTCGAGCACGACGGCCGCGTTGCCCGATATTTCAGGCACCACTTCCGAGGATATGATTATTTCGTTCCAATCGGACTCTGTCTTGTTCGTGACGACGGACACAAGCGGCCTCCACTGAGAAAATAGTGCAACTCGGAAGGGGATTCAATATATTTACGGCGACGGTCGGCTTCGTCTCAGCGCGGCGCGACCATCTCGTGAAAACGCCTGAAAAGATAGCGCGAGTCGCGCGGGCCGGGACTCGACTCTGGATGATACTGCACGCAGAACAGTGGAAGCCGCCCGTGTCTGAGCCCCTCGACGGTGTTGTCGTTCAGGTTGACATGGGTGATCTCGACGTCGTCCATGCCTTTCATTGACTCGAGGTCCACGGCGAAGCCGTGGTTCTGCGAGGTGATTTCCACCCGCCCCGTCTCGAGGTTTTTCACCGGCTGGTTCGCGCCGCGGTGTCCGAACTTGAGCTTGTAAGTGCGGCCGCCGAGGCCGAGCGCAATGAGCTGGTGCCCCAGGCAGATCCCGAAGCACGGAATCTCCTCTTTAACTATGTCGCGCACCAGCTTTTTCGCGTACTCCACGGCGTCGGGATCGCCGGGGCCGTTGGAGAGGAGCACGCCCTTCGCCCCGTCACCGATCGCCCTTTTCAGTGGGGTGTCGCCAGGGTAGACGGTAATCGCGAATCCCTCCTCGTCGAGGAGGCGCAGGATGTTCGTCTTCACGCCGAAGTCGTAGACCGCAATCGGCAGCCGCCCGGATGCGTCGCCGCCGAATTCATAGGGGCGTTCGCAGAAAACCCGCGAGGCGAGGTCGAGCCCGTCCATCTTCGAGAGTGCCATCAACCGTTCGAGCGCACCCGCGCGGTCAAGGAACAGACCGGCCCGCATGGCGCCCTTGTCGCGGATATGGCGGGTGAGGCGCCGGGTATCCACGCCCTCCATGGCGGCGATGCCGCCCTGTTTCAGGTATTCCGCGAGCGACATCGAGGCGCGAAAGTTGGAGTAGGTTTTGCTGTATTCCTTTACGACGAAACCGGCGACCTGGATCTTCGCGGACTCTACATCGTCGGGATTTACTCCGTAATTACCGATCATCGGATAGGTCATGGCCACGATCTGGCCGCAGTACGAGGGATCGGTTAGCACCTCCTGGTAGCCGCTCATGGAGGTGTTGAAGACGACCTCCCCCAGGCTTTCCAGGTCGGCTCCGAACGGCTTCCCGGGGAATTCTGTCCCGTCTTCCAGTATAAGATACGCTTGCGACTGCATGTGTTCCCCCATTATCGATTGCGTCTGTAAGCCAATAAAACGCTATCGCCGCGCTGTCAAATATAATAAATACCGTGCAGAAAGACAACCATGTAAATTCCTGCCAAACGCTGAAATATCGACGCCGATACCATCCGGCGGAATGGGGGACAGGCGGTCGGTTGCCACGTCAGGGCCGGTACGACATGCCGAGCATCACAACATCCTCGCCGCCAGGCATCTCACTCATCTGGAGAAACGGCACGAGGGCGGCCTGATCGCCGGTCGTCTCCCGGTTGTAAACGTCGTAGCCCGTACGCATAAAAAACGCGCCGGCGATGTCCGCAAGCTTTACCGCACCCAGCGCCGCAAGAAGAAGGCGGCCCCTGTCGCGATCATCGAAATAATATGCCGAGCACGCGCCCAGCGCCATCTCGGAAATAAAAAAACCCCATCCGGCGAGCCGACGCCCCTTGTAGAACTGACCACCGCCCGGAACCACGGCCGAGCAGAGCGCCGCGAAGGCGTCGCGATCTTCGAAGAAGGGCGGCAACGCCCCCGAGCGTGAAAACTGCGCGGCGAGCTGATCGAAATACGCGGCGCTGATGGTAAGCGGAGCCGTCGCCCACATAACTGCTTGCAGGCGCTGCATGTCGCGCGTCTTGTCGCCGTCGCGTTCCCAGGGGAAAAAATGGACGGAGAAGCCCGAGAGAAACGAGGGAAGCGAGAACTGAAGCGCCAGCACCGAGCCCGAAACGGCGAGCCCCGGCACGTCGGCCTTCGGGTCCCTGAAGCCCAGGTAGCCGGTAGCGAGGAATGCGCCGTACACGGGCAGACACGCGTTGCCGCCGGGATTGATGATACACGCGCCCTCGATATAGCGCTTGCGCGGATCGGCGTCCTTTAAAAGCGTTGAACCCGCGCCGTACCGGGCGATCGTATTTTCCGAGATCCTTAGCGCGTATAGACTGGACCGCCCGCGCGCGTCCGGATAGATGGGAATGACGATCTTCGCCTCGGTGCCGGGCTTCGCCGATGGCATGCGCACCACGGATTCGTACCGCCCCGTAACGAGCACCTCGACCGTACCATGGTCACGTGTGGGGTAGGTCCCCGCGCCGAGCCCGTGCCACTGTCCCGCCCCTATAAGATAGCGGTCTGAATCCAGGTGGGCGACAACCGCCGCATTCACCGGAAGGCCTTCGTGAAGCGAGGCCGCGGCCTTCGCGAGTCTCAGAGGGATGTTCACCATGATGCGGCTCTCAAAGCGCACCACGCGCTCGAGATGTGCGAGATCACCCCGCCGCGGGACGACGCGCATGGTAGCCCCGTAAACCTCGCCCATGCGCGAAAGCGCGACCACCACGTAGAGATCCACGTCGAGGAGGCGAGCCGCGCGTCCGTAAAAATCAGCTTCAGCCCCGCTCTCCGCGCCCCTGAAGGCCCATCGCAACTGGTGTTCCTCGACCGGGAGGAACCGGCCGCAGCGGTCGAACGAGTCGCGAAGGGCGGCCGCGGATTCGATACCGAGCGCACCCAGCGCCGAGTCGGCCACGGGAAGCACGAAAACGGCGACGCCCCCGGAAGGGGGATTGACCCGCATCTCCGCAGCGCCGGCCATCGCTCCCGGAAGCGCTGCCAGCAATAGGAGTGCCGTCAGTATCGATGCAATGCGCGGCTGAATATATCGGGTACCCTTCATTGTCATTACTGTCCGCCGGCGCCCGCTCAGAACCGGTAGGTCACACGAACGCCGGGCGTGATATTGCCCTTGTCGAAAAGCAGCTCGGGAGCCATCGAAAACCGTTCCTCGTGCACCCTGCCCGCGCTGATGGAATGCCCGACTGAAAGAACATGCGCCACTTCGATAATTTTAACGGCGCCGAGAGCGCCGAGGTAAACCCGGAGGCGCCCGGTGTCTCCTTTCGATTTTCGGTACGAATCGGTTCCCGCGTCGTAGCGCTGGGCGGACGAATACTCGCGCAGGACCGAGTAGACCAGCGCGTTATTTAAGTGAAAATAAATGTAACCCCAGAAGCGGTGTCCCTTGTAGAAGTGCCCCCCTCCCCCCGACACCATGGAAAGAAAGACCGCCGTCGGATTTCCCCCGATCACCGGCTGTGTTCCCTGGTAAAGGGAGGCGTCGCGCAAATACTGGTGCGCGAACGCGTCGACGAAAAGCGGAAGCCCCCCCGCGCACAGCATGTACAGGCCGAAGTTGTATCGCGCCGCGGTCTCGCGCGGAACGTCGCGTTTATCGCTTCGCAGGTCCTTCGGCCGGCGAAGCAGCCCGCTCGCCTCGAGGTAGAGCCATGGCGCCGCGTTCACGGCCCAGAGCGAAAGCCCCTCGAAGTCCCCGTAATGGTAGTATCCCAGCGGCGCCATGATCGGCATCGAGGCGCTCGCGGGAACGCTGAAAATCGCGGCGAGGATCGGGTCGGAATAACCCGGGTTCTGAAAAACGGTTTCCTCCTTCCGCGCCCGGTGCAGGTCGGCCATCCGCGCCGCCTCGTCCTGAAAGCCCGTCAGTATATAATCTCCCGCCCGCGGCGTAGCCGGCCCGATGCCCGTCACGCGGCCGTTTTCGTCTATTCGAACGCGTCCAGCGGTTTCGACCGTATACACGACATCGTCTTCCGGGGACGTGCGCGCCGGCCGGAACAGCTCGTACTCGCCGGCGCTCACCCCCGCGTCCCCCGGAACGGGGAACCCTCCCCTGCCGTCTTCGATCAGCGGCACCGAAAGCATGAAACGGGACAGGGCGCCGGCCAAGGCCAGTACGGCATGCTCTTCGCATATAAGTGAAAGCTCCCTTGCACCGAGCACGGCCGTGCCCTGGAACAGCTCGGCGCGATACCGGTACAGCATTTTTCCGAAATACGGCGCGTCGATTCCATAGGCCTCGATCTCGATCGTGAGCGCGCTCCCCCTGTCGTCCACCCTGCCATGCAATAGAAGCGACACTCCCGCCGTCCGCGCAAACCTGATAATGCAGGCCTCGGCGTCGCACCCGTAACGGGACAGCTGGTCGGCGAGCAGATGTCGGTAGATCTGCTCGAACGCCCCGGACGAGCGCAGGGCCGCCGAGAGGCTTTCCGCAAGCATCTCCGCGATCCGCGCCCCGCGCGGGGACTTCGCCTCGATGCCGGCCATGGCCGCGATCGGCCGGGCGGCGAATGCCGGTGTTACGCCCAATACGAGCAAAATCGCGATGGTGGATTCCATCGTCATTTTCCGGAGAATGGCGCATGTTGAGTCCTTTGTGGGAAGCATAACCGCACGAATAGTAGCCGCGTGCGGGTCGAACGCAAGCACTTTAACGGGGAACGACCAAAAGCATGCGGCCGAGCGATGTAAAATCCGCTTTACTTGCCACAGGCTCGCAGGCCATACTGTTTTCACGGGCCTGTGCGCTCGGCACGGAAAGCGGCGGAGGCCGGGAGAATCAGACACGGGAGGCATTGAATGGATTCCATCGTCACCATGCGAAGGTTCAAATCGGTCGGCGATTTTCTAACCCGTTTGGCCGGGCTCTTTCGGGGGCCTCTTTTCATTTCGACCATTCTAAAAACTGACGGTCTGTTCCGTGAAAAAATCCTCCTAACCGTAACGCTCGCCAATAATTGTTATGCCTGAATGAGCATGCACTCCGCCGCGGGCCGGCGGCTCGGACTCACCGACGCACAGATTGAAGATCTCCTCACGCTCGATCCCCGGAAGTTCGACCACCGCGAATGGCTGGCCCTCAGATACGCGCAGGACCGCGCCTTCCTCGACGGGGCCGAGCCCGCCGGAAACTATGTCCGGGAATATCGCCGGCACTATACTGAGGCGGAACGCGCCAGAATATCCAAGCTCATTACCGCGATGCAGTTCGCCAACTACTGGAACAATACGTTCAGGAGGAGGCCGTGGAACAAATCCCGCGAGGGCTCGGCGATATCATGCCGGACGAAGGCCCAGCCCCGAAGTTAATGCTCGAGTATTTCGCCAAGGCGCACCCCGTGCACATGACCGGCATACCGGGTCGGTCGGAAGAGACATGTGCCACCGCCTTCGAACGGTTCCAGCCCGCGTCGCCCCGCAAAAAAAGGCTCTTCGCATGGGCCGTGGAAACCGGCAAGTCGAAATGCCCTAAATCATCAAGTTTTACCGCCGGCGGATCGACGAGCGCACAAGGGACCTGGGCGGGTCGAGAAGATCAAGAATTCCACCCTGCTTAGCATACCCTTCACCCGGGAGAACGGGGAGATCACGCCGACGATGAAAATAAAAAGAAAGTTATTGAGAAGAAATACGGCGATGTTATAGGTGCGATGTACCGTGACGTGGAGCGGGAATAATCGACATCACCGGAAAACGGCCCCCACACATGAAAGACAGGACGGATAAAACCGGAGCGCGCGGCGGACAGACCGCCGACGAGATGCCACAACGGCTACGGGCGCGGCTCTACCCGGTGGTACTCGATCTCTTCTCGCGAAGTGATTTCTACCGGGTAAACCTCCGGGAGATATCGAGGGAATCCGGTCTGTCAACCAGCACCATATACCGGTATTTCAGCTCCAAGGAGGAACTCCTCTTTACCATTCTCAACGAGAAGCTCTCGGAGATACGCGATCTGGTGCGCGTCCATATCCAGGGTCTCGAGAGCACAAAAGAAATATTGCGGAAGATACTCTGGGTCACCATGGACTTCTACGACCGCAACCCCGGCGTCGCCATCACCTCGTTCATAACCGTCCCGATGCGAACATGGATGAGGGAGGAATCCTTCATCCGCGAGGACGAGCGTAACGTGCTGGTCGAGATCGTGACCGCGGCACGCAGCCGCAAGGACATCGATCTCTCGATCGAGGTGCGCGAATTTTTCGACATCTATTATATGATCTGCTACCGTTCGATCTATACCTGGTACTACCACGGCATGCGATGGAAGCTTGTCGACACCATCCCCGGTTTCTTCGAACGGATATGGCGCATGATCGCCCCGCCCGAGGGGCAGGATCGCGGCGCCGGCAAAAAGCACCCCCGGAACTGATCCTCCAAAGCATAAAAAATATTTCCCGTGCGTCGCCGCCGTGCTATACTCCATGGCCATGGACCAACGCCGCCTGCACATCCTGAACGAAGCCCCGTACGCGGGAGGACCGGTCCTCTACTGGATGAGCCGTGAGCAGCGCGCCCGCGACAACTGGGCCCTAATTTACGCCCGCGAGAAGGCCATTGAATACCGCGCGCCGCTGGAGGTCTTCTTCTGCCTCTCGCCCGATTTCCTCGGCGCCGGGGAGGCCCAGTACGCGTTCATGCTCGAGGGGCTCAGGGAGGTCGAGGAGGACCTCCGTTTGCTCGGCATAGCCTTCACCGTCGAGCGCGGGGATCCCATGACCGCCGCCGCCGCATTTGTCGAAAAGATGAAGGCCGGGCTGGTGGTGACGGACTTCGATCCGCTGCGGATAAAGCTTCGCTGGCGCGATGGCCTCGCCGCGAAAAGCCGCGTCCCCGTACACGAGGTCGACGCCCATAACATCGTGCCCTGCCGCGTGGCCTCGCCTAAACTGGAATACGGGGCACATACGCTCAGAAAAAAAATCCAGCGGCTCCTGCCCGAGTTTCTCCTGCCGTTTCCCGCGCTCAAGAAATTTGACGATCCCGGAGCGCGCCCGCCCGTGGACTGGAACCGCATGTTTTGCGGGGCGGCTAAATTCAGCATTAAGAGCGGTCCGCGCGCCGCGCGCCGCGCAATGCGGCGCTTCCTTGCCGGCGGTCTCGGGGACTATTCGTGGGCCCGCAACGACCCGGCCCGCGACGGCCAGTCAGGCCTCTCTCCGTATCTGCATTTCGGCCAACTCTCGGCCCAGCGCCTCGCCCTCGAGGTCTCTCGCTCCCCGTTGCGCGGCAGGGACGACTACCTGGAACAGCTCGTTGTCCGCAGGGAACTTTCCGACAACTACTGCCTGTACAATCCGCGGTATGACTCGTTGGAGGGAATACCCGGCTGGGCCAGGAAAACGCTCGACAAACATCGCGCCGACCGGCGCGAATTCGTCTATACCCGCGATGAACTCGAGCACGCGCGCACACACGATCCGCTCTGGAACGCCGCGCAGACGGGCCTGTTAAAGCTAGGGACGATGCACGGCTACCTTCGAATGTACTGGGCGAAAAAGATACTGGAGTGGAGCCAATCTCCCGAGGAGGCTTTCGAGACCGCCGTCATCCTCAACGACCGCTACCAGCTTGACGGGCGCGATCCGAACGGGTACGCCGGTATCGCCTGGAGTATCGGGGGTACGCACGACAGGCCGTGGGGCGAGCGGCCTGTGTTCGGCATGATCCGCTACATGAGTTTCAACGGCTGCAAGTCAAAGTTCAACATACGCACGTACATCGAATCAATCGAAAACGCATAAGGTCCGGCGCGATAGTGCCGCACACCGGGATGGTGCGGTTTCTTACCGCGCGTGGCGGGGTGGAAGATATTTCCCACCCGCCACCGCTCCGCCCGGGCTTACTTTATTTCGATCCTGTAGGGATACAGAAAAAGCCAGGCCTCGTCGCCGTGGTAGAGGTTCTGAAGCGCGTTTCTGATAGGTTCGATCGCGGCGAGAGCGTCACCGGCGGTGGCCGAGCCGAGCATTTCGACGACCGAGGACCTGCGCGACGGGAGATGGAGCACGCGGCAGCGGCGCTCGACCCCCGCCATCCCTTTGGCGTACTCTATCGCGGCCACCAGTCCGCCGATGGAATCGACCAGCGCGCGCTCCTTCGCGCGGCTTCCAGCAAAGACACGGCCCTCGGCGACACCCGGGATGTTCTCTTTGGATATCCCGCGGCCCTTTTCCACCTTTTCGGTGAAGCCCCGGTAGATGAAATCCACCGCTTTTTGTAAAAGCTCCCGCTCGCGCGCCGAGATATCCCTCGACTCGTCGAAGATATCGGCGAACTCGCTCATCTTGATGACGTCCTTGTTGATGCCGAGCGTCGCGTAGAGTTTACTGAGATTCACCTTGCCCATCACGACCCCGATCGATCCGGTGACCGTGCCGCCGCCGCTGAAGATTTTATCGCCCGTGCAGGCTATATAATAGCCCCCCGAGGCGGCGATGTTGCCGAATGAAAAGACCACCGGCTTGTTGTACTTCTTTTTCATCTCGAGGAGCGCGTGCCACATAAAATCCGACGCTGTCGCCGAACCGCCGCCGGAATTAACCCGGATGACAACGGCGCGCACGGAGGGATCGCCGAAGACCCGTTCGAGCATTTTCCGGAACGACTCGTCGCCCGTCGCGTCCGGCCCGAGCAGGCCGGAGCGGCGCTCTTCGCCCCGTATGATGGAGCCGGTAACGTGCACCACGGCGATCGCGGGGACGGGCCCCCATTCAACCAGCCGGCGTTTCCGGGCGATGTATTCCTCCATCTTCACGAGCCTTTTAGCGCCGGGCCCGTCACCCGTTATCTTTTTCTCGAGTTCGGACGGATACGCCACCTCGTCGACGAAGCGTCCGACTTTCGCATCATCGGGCGCCAGGAACCCGCGCGCAAACAGCGCATCGATCTCTCCGCGCGAAAAACCACGGTCCGCCGCGATATCGTCCAGGTACTGTGTATTCAGATCCGAAAGAAGCTCCGTCAGGTTTTCGCGGTGTGCCTCGGACATGCCCTCGCGGGTGAACGGCTCGTTGAATGATTTATATTTGCCTTTCGATATCGATTCAAACCGCACGCCGGCCTTGTCCATTAGTCCCTTGAAAAAGTATACCTCGGCGACGAGGCCCGTGAACGCGAAGGGAGTGTTGGGGGCCAGACAGACCTCGTCAGCCGCCGCGGCGAGATAATACTCTTTGTTCCCAATGGAAGCAAGGGCCGCGTAGACTTTTTTGCCCGAGGCCCTGAAGCGCTTTATCGCCGCCCTCGCTTCCTGTACCTGCGCGAATCCCAGCGGCATGCTGTCGATTTTAAGCATAACCGCCGCGATCGCCGGGTCGGCCGCGGCCTCGTCCAGTGCCGCGATCATGTCGTGAAACGAAGGGCGCGCCTCTCCCAGTATCCGCTCCTGCTCTATCTCGTTCATGCTTTCGGCAAAACGTATCGCGAGCACGCCCTTCGCCGCCGGGACGGCGTCGCGGTATTTCGCCGCCGTGAGCGCGATCCCGTACGCGGCCGCGCGGGGACTGCCATGCGCGCCCGCGGCGTTGAAATAGTCAAGGATGAGCGTCGATCCGCGCGGGCCCTCGAATTCGATGGGGACGAGGACCCCGGCCGAAAATTTTCGTCCCGGGGTTGTCCCGGCGAAGAGCATGATGTCGCGCGGCAGCCTGAGGTCGGCCGCAATATATAAGCCGTCGCGGTCGAAGCGCTGGCCGTAGCGGCGGACGGCGTCGAAAGAAAGTGACACCCTGTCCCCGTACGGCCGCACCGATACCGAATAGACCTCGCTCCTGGGCGCAGCACCCTGTCCGACGCGCGGCTCGTTCATATCGCGAAGCGCGTAGCCGAACGAAACAAAGCGCACCGGTCGAAGCACCGCCCCCGCCGTAACCGAGCGATACCGGTCGTAACCCTCGCTCGCCCCCGCGCTGAACGAATACGCCCCGCCCAGGCCGAATACGTTGCCGAAAAACAGGCCCTTGGCGATTGTGGCGATATTCATGTGCGCGCCCGTAAAGCTCCGCGCCGCCGGGTCGTACAGGTCTCCGATACGCAGATACGACAGCGTGAACCCGGCGAACGCAAGGGCCGCCAGGTGGTCCGAACCGTCGCGGCCTTCGTAGCGGAGAAGCCGGTAGCTCATGAAGGGCGCGGCGCTATCGCCCGCGAACGCAGGATTCACAAACTGCGCCCCGACGAGGTTCGCGTTGCTCGCCGGAGCGCTTCGGCGGAGTGCCGAGAGCGGGTCCGTCGGGGGTGAGGCGACGGCCGAAAGCGCGCACGCAAGCACGGCGGCACCGGCCGCGAGCTTACAGGATTTTAATGCCGATAACCGTAATGTCGTCATGGATCGCCTCGCCAAAGCTTTCAGCCTTCTCCCGGATCATGCGTATCTTTTCCTCGATTCCCGCGTCGCGCGAGCGCGACACCACCTCGAGCAGCCTGCTCTCGCAGAACTGTTCCCCGGTCTTTTCGTCGTAGAGCTCCACCAGGCCGTCCGTGTAGAGGATGAGCTCATCGCCCCGGTTGAATGCGAATCGCGAAGAAGAATAATTGGCGTCGGGATCGGCCCCCAGTATCTTGGACCGCCCCTCCAGCGTGGACAGGTCCTTTCGGCCCGAGCGGACGAGCACCGGCGCGCAATGTCCCGCATTGATGTACGCCATCTCGCGCGAGGACTTGTCGTAGACCCCGACGAAGAGCGTGATCAGATCGACGCCGTTGTAGCGTCGGGTGAGGAAGTGGTTTACCTCCTCCACGGCCTTCTCGATGGTCTTCTTCTCCATCAGCATCGCGTTGATGATGCTGCTCGTCATCGAGAGTATCATGGCCGCCGAAAGCCCATGGCCAGAAACGTCCGCAATGACCAGGGCAGTCCTGTTCCTGTCGACGGTGATGAAATCATAGTAATCGCCGGTGACCTTTACATAGGGTCGGTTGTAATAATGGATGGCGAGTCCTCTCTTCTCGGGCGTCCGTTCGGGGAAAAGGCGCAACTGGATCGACGATGCTATATCGAGCTCCCGCTCGAAGCTCCGCTGCGTTATATAATCGTTGAACAGCCGGTCATTCTCTATGAGCTGGTAGAGCTGCATGGAGACCGTCTGGAGATAGCCGACCTCGTCGTCGCTGAAAAAGACGTCTCCCTCCTTGTCGCCGACCATCAAAGCGCCCCTGATCTCCCCGTCCCTTATAAGCGGCACGGCGATGAGCACGTCCCGCTCCTTCATGAACCGGTAGACGCTTTCCTCGACGGCTCCATTTTGGATGAGCGTGTAGCGGAGCATCGTCACCGGGCTTTCGGAGAAAAAGCGGTAGAGCGCCGACTCCCGCGACAGCGGCTCGGTGTGGCGCGCAAGCTCTGCCTGGAGCGCCCCGGGGTGGTCCTCGAAAAGGATGAGGCGCGGCGGAGGCGTCCCCGCGACGGCGACCACTTCGGCGAATATCTTCTCGAGCTTCACGTGCAATTCCGCGGGAGAGGAGACGAACTCCGCTATCGTCTGCAGGGATTCGGCGTAGCGGTCGCGTCCGGCGCTGAGCGCATCCCGCAGCCAGTCTCCGGCGCTGAATTTCGCCTTCAACAGAAGGATCATGCCCGCGGCGAAGAGCGCGGCGTCGAGCAGCATCCCGGTGGGAAAGGACGATACCGTCAGGATATAGTACAGGCCTCCCCCACCGGCCGCGGCGATCGCGGCGTTGAGGATGATCACCACGGCGCCTTTCCCGATATAGGGCGTTACGTTGAAGAAATTGTTTTCCAGGAGCCTGTTCCCCACGCAGAGGGGGATTACAAGCATCAGGCCCGGGCCAAGCGCCGGCGGGACCTGGACGCAAGCACAGAGACGAAGCGCGAAAAACAGAACGGGAACGAGAAAGCCGAATGTCATGCATGCCATAATGGTGACGTTACGACGCAAAAGGTATCCGTTTCGGGCTCTTATTGTGGAAAAGGCAAGGCTCCCTATGGCGAAGAGCGAACACAGAATGAGATATATCGCGAGGATTTGAAGCACAACGGTCCCGCCCGGTCCCGATGGAAACGCGATCGAGGCGAGAACGATCCCGGCCCCGGGCACCAGTGAAACGGCCGCAGCAGCCTGGCTTGTCTTCCTATTGGTGAGGTTGAAGCCGATCACGACACCCGCGTACCCCAGCAATACTCCCGTAAGCACGTATGCCGGAACAAACGCGGCGCGCGAAAAAAGGTCGACGAGGAAAAAGCAGTGAAGGCATAGCGCGAAACCGAACCAGCTGAAAAGCCGGGCGAGTCGCCGGTGGGGATGTATGATACGGATGATGAAAGCCCAGACGAACTGGATGTCCGCGCAGGCGATAAGGAAGAGCAAGAACCACAGCGAATCCGCGCCGCTGTCGAGCCCGGGGAAGGCCGCTCCCGCCGGACCCACCACGGACTGTCCGTGGAGCGCGAACTCACGCACAGCCAGAAAAGAGAACGCGTTGAGAAGGGCGATCCCCGCAAGGAGGGCGGCGTTTGCCAGGTAGCGCGTCATGAACGTTCCTCCATGCGCACCATGACCAGCAGTCTGTCGCTCGAGCCCGCCCCCGCGCTTTCCGAAAGCGAGCGGACCATCGCCGATCGAAGCTTCGAGAGCGGTGCGCCGTGGTTCCTTTCCATGAGGTCCGCGAAGGCGGGCAGGTTTTCGACAAGAGCCCGGTAAAAGGAATCGCAGCACAGAATCATGATATCGCCCGGCTGCATACGCAGGGACTGCGTCGTTCCCCGGCCTTCCCTGCGGCGGGGATAAAGCCCTCCGCCGCGACGGTAAACAAGCGGCGCGGGATATCCGTAATTGGAGAATACAAACTCCCCGTTCTGCTTCAGCGAGCCGTGCATGATGACGAGGTCCTGCGCATGGAGATGCTTGTCCCGTATTATACGCTTCATCCGGGCAAGCACCCCGGAGGGCGAAAGCCCCAGGCGCGCGAAGCTCTGCAGTACCGATTGCACCCCGGGCATTAGGATGGATGTCCCGGCTATATTGCTCTTTATTCTGTATGTGGATATCCGTATGTCGTCCTCGACGGCGTCATTTTTGAACACGTCGTAAAATTCACGGATCATGAGGGATGTCGTTTCGTGATATACCCGCAGTTCGAACCTGCCTATCACCGCGCCCGCCGACGGAAGGAAATTCTTCTGCACTCGCGCGGCAAGCTCGTACTCCTTCTCAAGCTCCTTCTTCCTGACGATCTCGTTGAAGAAAAAGCGGTTGACCGAGAGTATGGCGATCTTCGATGCGAATATCCGAAGCAGCCTTATTTCCCCGGGCGAGAACCTGCGACGCTGCCCCCCGGTGGCGATGAAGCCCAGAAACATTTCATGGTAGTAGATGGGCACGACCACCTCGGCGCCGAGGCGGTCGAGCTCGGCGATGATGGAGCCTTCGAAGTGGATGGAGGGATTCAGCTTGCCCCGCACGATGACGTCTTCCGGGCCGTTTATCACCCTGAAGAGCAGGTTGTCTTTCGATATCCTGGCGTTGCGGATTATCTTCCGCCGCTTGTTCTTCTGGTAGAAGATGTTGAACTCGTCCCTGTCGTGGTAGTAGAAAATGAGCATGCCCGTTCCGACCTTGATGAGGTCGAGTATCTGGTCGAAGGTCGTGCGAAGCACCTCGTCGAACGACTCGATGTTGAGGATGGAATCCACCGTCTGGACGTAGAGGTCGTTGTAGCGTATTGGGCTGATGTATGAGTCTATGATGGTGTGCAGGTAGTTGACAACGGGCAGAAGCGATATGATCACGGCGAAAAAGAAAACCGCGGAAAAAGCGCCATCCAGCTCGAGCATGGCGAGCCCGCCCGCGAACGCAAGGAGCAGCGCCATAAAAAGCAAGTTTACCCCGTAAGTCAGGGAGATGTTCTTGATCCTGTTTCTCATGCCTCAAGGAGTGAGTCTATATCGCGCACAACGGTTTCAATGATTGACTGCGCCGGCATCCGTCCGTCGAGTATAAGGAAACGCCCGTCGGCGATGGACAGATAGGCCGCCCGGACCGACGCCTGAAAATCCTCCCTCTCGAACGCGTCCTTACCGGCCGACGCGCCGCCCCTGGCCCGCACCCTGCGCAGGGCCTCCGCGGGTTCAAGGTCCAGCAGGTAGACACGGTCCGGCTCGGGAAAGCCCCTGCGCCTGTTTTCATCGATCACACGGCCGGCCTCGAGCCCCAGCGCACCCTGGTAGGCGGCGTTGGAATAATAATAACGATCAAGGAGGACCATCTTCCCGCCATCGAGCGCGGGCCGGATGTTGGCCGCCACATCATCTTCCCTGTCCTCGATAAACAGTCGCACCTGATCTTCGGGGCCTGGCATCGCGTCGTTCTGGATCAACTCGCGTATCCTTCTCCCCCACGGTCCGTCCGATGGCTCCCGAAGCCTGACCACCGGGAACCCGGCGTTCGTGTAATGGGCGAACACCGCCTCGCAGATGGTCGTCTTCCCCGAGCCGTCAATTCCCTCGAAAACAACGAAGAGCGGACCAACGCCCTTCATAGGATGTAATCGTCCCTCTTGCTCGACCCCCGATCGAACTGCTCTTTGAAGCGCTCGAACCCGGGCCGATCGAGAAGAGCGAAGGTGAATTGCTTGCCCTGCTCCACCGCCGGCTGGTCGTACGGATTGATGCCGTAGAGATATCCGGCATAGGCCGTCTGCATTTCAAAAAACATTATGAGCTCGCCGATAGTCCCCGCGTCGAGGCGCGGCAGGATGATCGAGGCGTTCGGGCGCGAGGCCTCGCGCAGCACCAGCTCGGTGGCGGACTCCTCGAAGCGGTTGAGTCCTCGCAGGCTCTTGCGTGATATATAATCCACCTCGGGGACTCCCGGATAGAAATCGGGAATCTCCACGTCGCAACCGAAATCGCTCAGCTTGAGGAAGGTGATAACCTTGTCGTTGGGCCCCTCCAGGTAGAGCTGTAGCTGCGAATGCTGGTCGATGGTTCCCAGCGCCGGAACCGGCGTAAGCCCCGAGACAACCGGCCGGCCCTCGATATCGCGGTTTTTCCCGAGGGACTCGGCCCAAAGCTGGCGGTACCAGTCGGCGAAAAGAAAGAGCTTCTTTGTATAGGGCATGAGCACGTTGATGCGCTTGCCCCGGGCCCTGTCGAACAGGTAGTGAAAGGCCGCGCACAGAAGCGGGGCGTTCCGGAAAAGGTCCGCGCCGTAGTAGCGTTCGACGGCCGTGCGCGCGCCCGAAAGCATACCCCCGATATCGATCCCCATGAACGCGGCGGGCACGAGCCCCACGGCCGAGAGCACCGAAAACCGCCCTCCAACGTTCTGGGGGACGGGAAAGGTCATAAACCCCTCGTCCGTGGCGATTTTTCTGAGCACGCCCTTTTCCGGATCGGTTATCGCGACCACGTGCTCGCGGTAGCGTTTGCCGACCTTCTTCTTCAGCATTGAAAGGAGAATGGCGAAATTCGCGTTGGTCTCGGTCGTGCCCCCGGACTTCGAAATGACGAGAAAGAGCGTCTCTCTCACATCCATAACATCCGCCGCGGCGAGTATCTCGAACGGGTCCACGTTATCGAAGAAATACACCTTCGCCCTCTTCTTCCGCTTCCGCTCGTCGAGCTCGTTAAGATAAAGGTGGGAAAGGGCGTTCCTGAGCGCCTGCGCGCCGAGAGCCGACCCGCCGATCCCGATCACGGCCAGCGTCGAGAAGCGGTCCGCCACCGACTTTCTGAAGAGATCGATGGAGCGCGCGATGGAATCGTCATAGGGAATTTCGAGAAAGCCGAGCTTGGCCTCGGCCTTCTCGCGCGCCATCCTGTTGAGCGCCTCGGCGGCCAGGTCCCGTAGCCCCTCAAGTTCTTTCGGGGCTATGCCGTGTTCGGGGCCGATGGCCCCTTCCATGAAGTAATTATAATCGAAACGTATCATGCGTTTCCTCCCGCTGACTTTTCTCCGAGCCCGGGCTCTACATGCTCCAGGAACAGGGTTGTTGCGCCGATCGTCCCCAGGTTCAATGCCATAAAACCCAGCAGCGGCACAAGACTCAGGACCCAGAACGCAAGCCCCACACCCATCGTCATGTAGCGATAGCGCCAGAGCAGTCCAAGCTTGCTTTTAAAAACGAACCGGCGACGCTCAAGCGGGAAGTCGAAAAAACCGAAGCCGAAAAAAAACAGCGCGGACGCGAAACTCAACACGGAATAGAGCAGCCCGCCCGCCACGGGAACCAGGTTAAGGAACAGAATGAGCACGTTGAACGCCACCAACATAAACAGGAGCTTGATGGTGTTCGCGGCTATCCTCGAGACGTCATCAAGAATCAACCGGAGCGTAAGCGATTCCTCATGTTTTCCGCCGCCGAGGAGCTCCTCGACCCTGGCCGAGAGAGGATCGTTGAACGGCGCGGTGATGATGCTTCCCGCAATGGAATATAACAGGACCAGAAAAATTGTGAGCGCCGCGAGCAGAAAGGGCGTCGCCATCAGGCGCAGCAGGGCGAGATACCACGCATCCCCCTGTGGAACGAGCGAGACGAGCGCGGGATATACGTGTGTCCACGAAAACCAGACCAGGGCAGAGAGCAGGGCAATATTGACAACGAATGGGATGATGAAATACCGCTTGAGCCCTTTCCGCTCACGGACAAGGCCGAGCGCGCGGAAAGGGGCTTGAAATCCACTGGCGAAAAGCGCCAGGCCCTGGCCGTTGACTTTCTTATTCATGATTGTGCCTTTCCTGTCATCCAACGAAAGTGTGGAACGGAAGTGTACACGCCGTTTTTCCGGATGTCAAACAAAATACGCACGCCGGTAACGGGTCAGCGCTTGCGGGCGGCCGATTCGGCGCGGCGGAGGCGGTTCATAATCGCCCTGCCAAGACCGTTCTCGGGCACCGATTCGGCGATGATGATGTCGAGCCCGCGCGCATCAAGCTCGTGGAGGCAGGAAAACAGTCGCGCGGCGGCCTCGCGGAGGTCTCCCGAGGGGGAGAGTACCTCTACATGATCGTACGCGAGCACGTCGCGCGGCCGGCGAAACGCGAGCAGCCCGGCGCTCCCCGCGACACCGCCGGCAACGGCCGCATCCGCGACGATCCGAACGGGCGTGCGCGGAGAATAATGCGAAGTCGTCTGCCCCGGCGCCTGGGGGATCGCGTTGGGTCCGCTCGCGTCGTCGACCCTGCCGATCAGGTTTTCTATCTCCTCGATGGCCAGGCCGCCGGGACGCAGGAGGAACGCCCGCTCCTCGTCGATCCTGAGTATGGTGGACTCCAGGCCCACCGCGCATTGTCCACCGTCCAGTATCATGTCTACCGAGTCGCCGATCTGGGCGACCACGTGTCCGGCGATGGTGGGGCTGATATAGCCGAACGGGTTCGCGCTCGGCGCCGCGATCGGCCTCCCGGTCCGCACGATGAGCTCGAGGGCCACCGGGTGGGCGGGCATGCGCACCGCCACCGTGGGGAGCCCGGCGGTCACGATATCGGGAACGATCTCCTTTTTTTCGAGGACCAGCGTCAGCGGTCCCGGCCAGAAGCGTTCGATGAGCGCGCGCGCGCGAAGGGGCACCGCTACGGCAAGGGCCTCGAGATCCTCGAGCCGGGCGATATGCACGATGAGAGGATCGAACGAGGGTCGGTTTTTGGCCTCGAATATCCGTGCGCACGCGACAGGATTGAGCGCATCGGCCCCCAGGCCGTACACGGTCTCGGTCGGAAAGGCCACGATGCCTCCCGAGCGGAGTATCCCGGCCGCCCTCTCGATGTTTACCTCGCTCGCCTGCACCACGTTCGTCACGCCGCCGCTCCGAAGATATGTATAATTATGGACAAAAAACGTTTCACCTGCGATACACACCAGTGGTATGCAGTGTGTAAAAACAATCAAATCAATTAGGGACGCCATGGCAAAAAAACCGGTGAAGATACTCTTTCTCTCGTACGTATATCCCCCTAAAACGATCGGGGGCATACAGACCTACATACGCGATCTGACCGCCCACGTAGCGGCTCAGAATCCCCCCACGTTCACGCTCATCAATCCCGGCGGGTACGCCTTTCTGGCGTTGTTCATACCCTATTCCATCTTCAAGGCGATCAGTCTCATCCGCCGCCACGGCATCACCCATTTCCATGCGGCAAGCGGTCCGCACTGCTTCCAGGCGCTGCTCATTAAAAAAGCGACCGGCGTAAAAACATCCATCACCATCCACGGCCTCGACATCATGATCGAGACGCTTCGTCTTGACCGGGCCATCGCGTTCTTTGTTCGCCGGCTCGATCGCGTCATCTGCGTGAGCAACGCAACCAGGCTTGAATGCGTCAGACGTGGTGTCCCGCCGGAAAAATGCGCGGTCATCTTCAACGGCGTCGATCCAGGGGCTTTTCCGCTCGGTCGTCCACGGAAGGAACTGCGCACCCGGCTCGAGCACGATCTCGGCCTGCCACCCGGCAATCGAAAGATCCTGCTCGCCAACGGCCGCCTCGTTAAACGCAAAGGCGTAGAGTGGTTCATACGCTCGGTGGTGCCGCGGCTGGACCGCCGCTGTCTCTTCCTCGTTTCGGGCGATGGTCCCGAGCGGGACGCGGTCCGCGACGCCGTCTCGGAATGCGGCCTCTCCGACCGGGTACTGCTGTTAGGCAGGACGAGCGATGAGCTGTTACGGCTGCTGTACAATACGGCCGATTACTTTATAATGCCCAATGTCCGCGAGCACGGGAACATGGAGGGCTTCGGCCTGGTGATCCTCGAGGCGGCCTCCTGCGGAGCGACCGTCATCGCCGCGGACATCGAGGGGATCAGCGACGCCGTGGTCAACGGCGTCACCGGATGGCTCGTGCCCGAGCGCAACGCCGACGCTTTCGTGAAATACATCGCAAAGGCCCCGCTCTCGCCACGGAAGGTGGCCGACGCCATACAAAAGCGCTTCGACTGGCGGGTGATCGCGGCGCAGTATATCGATGAGATCCGCAGAGCGTAACATGGCCACGCTCAACAGGTTTTTTACATGCGGAGCACACTAATGGCAAAGCGAGGCTATTCAATGAAAAAAAGAGCGATTTATTTTTCGGCACTTCTATGCTCCACGGTTTTGACGGCCGGCCCGGCGCTCGCCGCCGGAAATTTCGGCCTCGGTTTCGTGCTCGGCGACCCTTCGGGAATCACGGCGAAGTATTTTTTAGGGGACGATCACGCCCTGGCGGCGGGGATCGGCGACACCGCGGGCCACGGCTTCTACCTCAATGTCGATTACCTCAAGCACTTTCGCGGCATCATTCCCGCACCGGAGTTCGCGCTGTACCTCGGGGGCGGAGGCGCCTTTTACCACTATCATCGCGAACATAACAGCAGTTTCCGGGATGACGATAAAGAGGAAAACCGCCTGGAGGCCCGCGTACCCTTCGGGATAAACTATGTATTCAAACCCGTGCCCGTCGAGGTATTCTTCGAACTGGCGCCCGCGATCAGGCTGGTGCCCGATGTCGATTTTAGAATACGCGCCGGTCTGGGCGCGCGCTATTACTTCTGACGGTGAGGCTTCCGTGCGCCTTATTCTGGTACGCCACGGCGAAACCGTTTGGAACCGCGAAAACCGCGTCCAGGGAAGGAGCGATACGCTTCTTTCCGATAATGGAATCGGCCAGGCAGAACGGCTTGCCGAAAACATGGGATGCGAGCAAATCGATCTCATAGTGACCAGCCCTTTACGGCGCGCCGCGGAGACCGCGTCGATCATCAACCGCCGCATTAACGCGCCCCTGGAACTCGACGCGGACCTCAAGGAACTCGATCAGGGAATGTTCGAAGGGATGAGCTTCGGGGAGCTTGCGCGCGATCACGGGGACTTTCTACGAAAATGGGCCGCCGACCCCGCCTCGGTCGTAATCCCCGGCGGCGAATCTCTCGCCGCGCTTCAGGAAAGGGCCTGGCGCGCCGTTTGCCGGATCACCGTGTCGTGCGACAATGCGCTTGTCATATCACACAACTTCACCATTACTACCATCCTCTGCAAGATTCTCCACATGCCCCTTTCTGATTTCAGGCGGATACGGCTGGACAACGCGTCGAAAACGATCGTCGAGGCCGCCGAAAGCGTGTTCCGGGCGATCGTCATCAACGACACCGCTCACCTCAAATGAGCGCCGGACCGCTTTTTACTTTACTTCTGTTCGTCCGCCGCTATTTTTCGACCATGCATGGATGGACCGGTAAAATACTCGTCATCGACCTCTCAAATGGAACGCACATGGCACAGCGTCCCGAAAGAGCGCTGTACGAAACATGCCCGGGGCGGGGGGCTCGCCGCGCTCTTTTCCCGCAACACCACCTGGCGGGCTGCACTTGCCGGGATGCCGTCGGGAACGGTCGTACTGGTTGTATGGAAAAGCCTCGGCCTCGGAACACAGCTTTACGAGATCGTGCCGGGATTCGCCGCAAACGTCGCCGCGATAATTATCGTAAACAGGTTCACTTGCAACGCGAACGATGCCGCGCGGCGCGAGTTCGACGAGGTTGAATCGACCGTACGGAATTTTTCCTCTTGACGCGCGCACGGCGTTCCATATCATCGAGGTAACAGCAGGCGCCCCGGGGCGTTAGTAACCATTTTGAGAGGAAGGAACAATATGAAACGTATTCTTTTCTGCATCACCGCACTCGTCTTCGCAATCTCATGCGGACCGTCGGTCAATCCCCAGCTAAAGATGAAAATCGACGGGCAGTTCGCCGCGACATCAAACCAGAATTTCGGCACGGCCGCTAGGTTCAGAAAACCCATGCCCTACGCCGTCGGACAGTACGTTATACTCGGAACGACGGATTCGAGCGGGAAGCGCTCGATCAGCCGCACGATGATCGCAGGCAAAGCGGACGGAGGATGGGTCATCGAGACCGGCACACTCAACACGGCTGAGGAGACCGCCGTACAGCTTTGCGTTCGCGGACTCGAGAAAGCCGCGGCCTCGGGCAATGCCGAAAGTGTTGAGATCGTATGGATAAAAATCAAGGACGAGAAGGGGGCCATCCAGCGGATTGAGGGACCGGTCCTGGCGATGATGCGCTCAGTCTATAAAAACAACCTCTCATCCCTGAATGTAAAGGCGGCCGCGTACGTGAACGGCGGAACTGTCTCGGTACCGGCAGGCACTTTCGCCGCGACCAACAAGGTCGAAGCGGAGGTCAGCTTCCTCGGAAAAACCCACCGCTCAACGGCATGGCACCATTCCGCCGTACCCATCAACGGAATGGTGAAGTCGGTCTCGGAGGACGGGAAGAACCAGACCGTTCTGCTGGGCTTCGGCCTTAAAGGGGCGGTTTCGGAATTCTAAAGAACGCGCCATTCGCCTGCCGCGGCCTGACGCCGAGCGTTTCCGGCCGCGGCGCTTTACTCGACCCTCTTTTCTTTTCCCTGAATGTAGCCCCATCGTTCAAGCAGTTTGTTGACGTCCTTCGACAGGTATTTCTCGTTCGAGACTCCGCGCAGACCCCGATTAAGCGAATCGTGCCAGTAGTACAGCACCCCGCCGGCCATTGCCGCAACCTCGGGAATGGGCTCGCCGCCCGCTGCGCCCGAAGCCGGGTCCAGCCTGAACGCTCCGCCCCTCCGGGGGAAAACCGGCAGAAGGTAACGACCGGCCAAAAGCGCGCCGGCATCCGCCGGCACCACCATACACGCGGCGCCCGCGGGTATCGTCTGAAAGCGTATACGGTCGCCGGGCGCCAACGTAAAGGCGATCTCCTTTCTGCCGATTTTACGAATTGCCGACCGGCCCGAGCCCGGCGATAAATACTCCAGGTCATAGAAAAACCCGTCCACCACGCGCAGCCTTCCGCCCGTCATCGTTTCGTTAGCCGAAATATAATTGTCCGGCTGCCTGAAGCGTTCCCCGGCCAGCACCCCCCTCATGCGTCGGGTGTCGTCCGGGCGTTCGGCCACGATGTTTCTCCGCTCGTCCGGATCGTTTTTCAGGTCGTACAGCTCGGCATATTCCTTCACGACCTCGCCTCCCCAGTGGTGTGGTCGCACACCGAAGCCGTAAAACCGCTCCGCGTACTTGTATCCATGCGCGCGCACGGAATACATCATCCTTCCCTCGCTGTACACCGGCCGTTCGTCGCGCTCGGTCCCGTCGAGGATCGGCCGTATCGTTTTACCCTGGAAGCTCACCGGCGCACCGATTCCCATAAAATCGAGGACGGTCGGCGCAATGTCCATACTGCGCACCTGCGAGTCTATCCTCACGCTTCGATGGGGAATTCCCTTCTGCGGTTTGATGACCAGCGGTACGCGCAATTCCTCGTCGTATTGCGTCTGCCCGTGGGAATACAAGGCCCTGACATCGGTAAAGGGGCTCATTTCCTTGTCGGGGCTGAATATCTCCCCGTGGTCGGAGGTCACCACAATAATCGTGTTTTCATAGAGCCCCAATCGCTTCAGCACGTCGACCACCTTCCCGAGATATTCGTCAGTATAGGCGACCTCGCCGAGATAGGCGCGAAACCACGGATGGAGCGAGGGGAAGCGCGTGCGCAACGGCGCAAGATAGCGCTCCGGGGGGACGTATGCGTTATGCGGTGCGTTATAGTTTATAAAAAGGAAAAACCTTCGCTTTGCGTTATTTTCGATCCAGGCCACCGCCTCGTCGGTGATGTCGACCGTGTCCCGCACCGGCGTCTGGTACTCGGAGAGCTCGTCGAAGTCGAGGTCCACGCCGATGCCGGTATAGTCGATTATAAAGGCGTTGTTCCCGATCGACCGGGTGATGTAGCCGGATTCTTTCAGAATGCTCGTCATGGACCGCGTGCCGCTCTTCCGGTAGAAGAACTCCTTTTCCTCGTCGCTGACCGGCGGATAGAAGATGTTCACACCGGTGCGCGACGCCTGTACACCCGCGAGCATGCAGATGGTGGAGGGCCTGGTCCAGTTGGAGACGACAAAATGATTGCCAAAGACAATCCCGTCGCGGGCGAGCGCGTCGATGGATGGAGTGAGGCCGTAGCGTTGCACGACCGCATCGACCGCGTCGGCACGCAGGGAATCTATGGAGATGAAGACGACGTTCGGTGGTCGTGATGATTTCGATTTCCGCGTGAAGATCCGGGGATTGGCCAGAAAGACGTGAGTGGTCTTCTCCGAGGCGCTGGAGAGCCGGAACTCGATGGATACGTCATCGAGCGCGATGCCTTCCAGATCGATCGTGTAATCTTTCCAACCCCGCTCGGGGATACCGTCGCCGCCGATCCTGAAAATCTCGTCGCTCTTTCCATCACCGGTCACCGAAATAGACAGATCGCACCGCGAATTTCGCACCCCCAGGCCTCCAAGGGAGAAACTCAGGGTCGTTCCGCGCGCATCGGTTTTCAGCGGGATGGCGATACGGCAGGGCGAGCGCTTCACGGCGCCGATGTAGAGTGAACGGCGCATGTTCTGGAACATCTTTACGGCGTCGATCTCGAAACCAACCTTGACAACTCGCGGAGAATCGACACCATACGGATCGCGGTAGAGCCTTTCGTATCGCAACAGATCCGTGTACTTCACGGCGAACCCGTCGTCTTCCACCAAAGCGGTACCGAAACCGTCGATGAGGTCGGCGGCGATTTCCTCACTGTCCGTCCATCCCAAGGCGGAGCAACCCGCCGCGAGCAGTGAGCACAGCGCCAGCAATGCAAGCGGCCCGCACCGGCGACTCCGTTTTTTCCTCTCGTTCTTCACAGGCCTGTAGTCCGATATCCGGCTTTCCGCATGCGGCATTTTACCCTTACGCTTTTTTTAGGATACAAAAAAATCATTGCACCGTCCGCTCCGCATCGCAGCCTTCGAATGGGTCACGGCCGGGAAGCGAAACCTGAAAATTGTCGATTGCGACGCCGCAAGTTGACCTTAAAAAAAGAATTGCTTTTGAGCCCGGCCGGTTCGACTATAGAAAGCATGGAGGCCGGATTCATAAATCCGGCCCCACGGCAAGGAGAACTCCCGATGATAATCGATGAAAAACAGATAATTCGCGTCGCCGAGCTCGCACGACTCGATCTGACCGAACAGGAAAAAAAGGAGTACTCGCGCCAGCTTTCGGACATCCTGGCCTATGTCGAAAAAATCAACGAGATGGACACGGCAAACGTGTTGCCCACCGACCATATAGTCGAGCTCAATAACGTCTTCCGTGATGACGTTGTGCGTGAATCCGTCGACGCTTCCGCCCTGCGCTCCATGGCTCCGTGCTTCGAGGACGGGCACGTCGTGGTGCCGATCATCATCGAGGGGCAGGAATGACGCGCCTCTTTATCGGCCTTCCCATCGATGCGCAGATGCGTACGGCGCTGCGCCCCGCGTATGAATTTCTATCCGGACATGACCACGTCCTCAAGGCGGCTCCTCCGGAGAATTATCACATCACCGTCAAGTTTCTGGGCGAGTGCGACGGCAATGTGGCCAACGCGATCGAAAGCACCTTCCTCGAGATCCCGGTGCCGACCGTCGATATCCCGTTCACGCTCTCGGGGATGGGCGCTTTCCCGGACATGAAAAAGCCGACGGTTATATGGGCCGGGCTGAGGGCCGAAGCCGAGCTGATGGGGCAGCTTTTAAAAAATGTCGAGCGATTCGCCTCCAATTTCCGCTTCAGGCACGAAAAGCGCCAGTTCACCCCGCACCTCACGCTCGCACGGCTCAGAAGCGGGAGGAAGATCACGGGGGACCTCCTGAAGTTCATAGAAAAGAACACCGACACCCTCTACGGTGAATCCTTATTCACCCGCCTTTCACTCTACTCGTCCAGGCTGACACCGGATGGCGCGGTCTACACGGAACTCAAGTCCAAGTCGTTCTGATGAAATCAGGTCTTCGGCAGATCGTCTAAACTCCTCGCCCTGCCGGTTGAAATTTCACGGCCCGTCGGCTCAAAAAGCCCCTTGGTTTTGACTGGACACAAAAGCCCTGCCAGGTAAGCTTACCGAATCGACCGGCATGGAGCTGACAATGGCTGAGTGTAAACGATGCGGAAGCTGCTGCCAGGATGTAAGACTGGCGGAGTCTCCCGATATGCTGGAGAGGGCGTATCACTACTGGAAAAAAACGCCCTCAATAGACCCGAACTTCTCGGAAATCTACCTGATCTTCCCCATGCTGCGGTTCCTGTACGAGGACCGGCGGGAAGATCTGCCGTATCATTACCGCTGCGTTCACTACGGAATCGGCGAAAACGGACTGCCCGCGTGCTCAATCCACCCGATTCGGCCGCGAATGTGCCGGGACTTTCCCTACTATAACGAAGCCGAACACCTCGATCGGAACGGACCGGTAAGCCCCTATGGAGGATGCGGATACAACGACACCGACTGATACCCCATCGTAATACTCTTGACTTCGCCGAGCCGGCACCGTACCGTAGCGTCCATTGAAACACGGCACGCCGGAGGCGCACCGTGGGAATTGACTGATCGCAGGAGGAATCCCAGGAAGATGCTGTTTCGAAAGCCCGCAACGGTAAAAGTAACGATAAAATTATTTTCCGGCATCAACAGGGACCTCGGACTGCCCGACTACGACCCTTCCCGCGGGATCGAGCTTCTGGTCCGCGATGGAACACGTCTAAAAAAAGCATTAAAGCGGCTCGGCATGCGCAAATTGATGCATAATGCCTATTTCCGAAACGGTGAGCGGGCCGGGCTCTGGACCCGCCTCGGGGATGGAGACGAGATATCCTGCATTAAGCCTTCCGCCGGCGGCTGAATTCCTCACTCCATGTCATCATACCCGGAAGGCAGGTATTCCCTGTTGATGTTTTCCATCGATCGAAACATGTTTACCCTGGCGCCGGGGTTCAGCCCTTCCAATTCGCCAATGATCCTTCTCGCCCCCGAGCGTTTTGACTGATCGGACCAGGGACACTCACCCCCGATCGGAGAGAGCCCGGCCGCCAGTGCATACTCGGAGACCTGCCGCTTCATCAACAGCCCGAGTGGGCGTATTATGTCGAACTCGCCCCCGAACATGGGAAGTCGCAGCGGCATGGTACTGAATTTGGCGTGAAAGGTCATGTTAAGGAGGAGCGTTTCGATTACATCATCCAGATGGTGTCCGAATGCCAGGCGCGAAAATCCCACCTCCTTCATAACTGCGAAAAGCGCCTTTCTGCGGTGCCACGAGCAGAAAAAGCACCTCGAATCCCCGACCGAAAAATCGACCTGCCCTTGAACGGTTCGCACCATCAGCTCAACGTTCCGCTCGCGGCAGAAAGCTTCCAGAAAACCGACATCGGCCCGCACGCCCAAACCTTCCATGTGGATATGGGCGGCGGCGATATGATACGAAATCGGAAGACCGCGGCGCCTGCCGGCGACCGCGTCCAGGAGGACGAGGGAATCGATACCACCCGAAAGGGCGATTAAAACCCTGTCCCCCTCCGCAATCATCCCGTAGCGGTTAATCGCCTTTCCGACTATCTTTCGGAGAGTTTTTATGCGATATTCTGTCTTCATACTGTTTCGATATCTCACAGTAAAATTATTGCACGTTCGGCAGGCGTAATATAGAATAAGCGCTTGAAAAATACAGGCGTATTTTTATTATTACACAATAATCAGGTCGTTGTCGGAGTCTGGATGGCTTTCCCCGGCAACTTGGGTGTTATGGCGAAAGGTTAAAAACCGTATCATTCGCACTATATCCTTCACCGTACGTCACCTGTTTTTTGCAGTGCGTATTGAAGAAGGGGAACGGACTGATGGCACGAGCACTGATAGTTGACGACTCCAAATTCATGCGCAAGATAATACGAGACACCCTGGAAGAAGGCGGGCATGTCATACTCGCCGAGGCCGACAACGGCATCGACGGCATAGATGAATATCGTAAATTAAAGCCCGACTTCGTCACTATGGACGTCACCATGACCGGCAAGGACGGCATACAGGCGGTATCCGATATCCAGGCGATCGATCCCGATGCCAGGATAATCATAATATCCGCGATGAGCGAAACCACGCTGAAGTTAAACGACGAGAAACTGCATGCGAACGCGTTTATAACCAAACCGTTCGACAAAAAGAAACTCCTGGATACCATCAATACAATTCTATGAGCGGACAGAACTATCTCAGGCTGTATACCATCGCAACTCCCGCGGAGTCGGCCTTCCTCCTGAACGAGGGGCGGGCGTATTTCTTCGTCTCGAATTCCGACAAGTACGCCCTCAAGGGGAACAACCTCATAATCGGGGCGACCGAGCTCATACTCAACAACCTGCTCGACATGAACCTTCCCCGGCTCGAAACCGCCCTCGGTGATCCCGATTCCAAAGTGAAAAAGATCCCCGCGGAAACATTCCTTTCCTCGCTCGACACATATTCGGTCGCACTCAATGTTTCAATGGTCATCGCCGAGCAGGTCGTACTCACCAACCAGATCATCAACACGAATCTGGAAAGCGTACAGGGTGATGAGAAAAGGATAAAGGAAACATCCATCGAGTATTACCGCATCGTAGCGCGGCTGCGCCAGGAATATGAAAAACGCCGGCTGCCCTGGCTCAAAATGCTGTCTGAAAAATTCGAGAACACGCTCATCTGCAAGCGGGGCGAGGCCTTCGGGCGCACAGCCGCTCCGACGAGGATCACCACTCCGCTGGTAAACACAGAAACAACCCTCGAACTCCCCAAAGACGCCGTCATCTGCGAGGAGGGCTCAATGGGCGACGAGATGTACATACTCCAGTCGGGGACCGTGGACGTGTTGATAAGCGGCACGCGCGTAACCTCCATCTCGGATCACGGATACGTTTTCGGCGAGATCGCGCTGCTGCTCGGGGAAAAGCGCACGGCGACGCTCAAGGCCAAGAGCGATGTCCTGCTTACTCGCCTGCGGAAAAGCGATCTTAAAAACATTACCGGCGCGCAGGACAGCATCCTCAGGGCCCTGCTGACCTCGCTGGCACAAAAGCATTATTATAATATCGAGAAGATCAAGGCGATCAGCGCCGTCATCATCGAGAAGGACCTCTCGACGGGCCCGGGAGAAAAGAGCAGGCAGATCCTCGAGGTCCAGCGCGCACAAAACGACCTCCTTTCATTAAAAAAGGAGGTCTCGGGAGTGTACACGGCCCGGAAGGCCGAATTCCTGGCGGAAATAGTTGAAGGCTTTTAGGCCTCTACATCCGAAGACACCAGGTCTCCTTTTTTCAGGGATTTAAGCCAGGTAAGCTCGGCTTTGAGGTGATTCTCAAGATACGTGAAGACGTGTATGTGGGATTTTTCCTCGGGGAGCTTCATTTCCTCATCGACCTTTTCCTTGATGTTGGCCAGCTTTTCCTTTACCGCCTCCATCCTGTCCTCGATAAACGCCTCTTTCTGCTCGGGTATCAGGGAATTGTAGAACATCAGCACGATGTCTATATCGAAGTGGATCATCGTATGGTCGAAAT
Organism: Spirochaetota bacterium; assembly: GCA_035477215.1. Taxonomy (NCBI): domain Bacteria; kingdom Pseudomonadati; phylum Spirochaetota; species Spirochaetota bacterium. The sequence goes on from DATIKU010000044.1 coordinate 107,376, forward strand.
ACTGCTTCAGCATCTTCCTGTAGTATTTACGTCCCGCGGGCATGATCTGGTAAATATAGCGCTCGGGATTTCCTCCCTCCTTCTCGGTGCCCACGCGCTTCACCCAGCCGTTGTCCACCGCCTTCTTGATGGCATAGTAGATCGAACCGAACTTGATGTCGACGTAATCCTCGAGACGCTCGACTATCTTCTTTTTGATCTCATAGCCGTACAGATTTTCCTCCATCAGGAGCCCCAGGATCGTTATTTCTATTTTCATATCAACCTCTCGGAGATGAAAAACATTAAAATTAAAATCATTGGTTTATTATATACATAATTTGGACACCGAGGCAATGATTAATTACCTGATATTGCAATAAAAATTGCGTATTATATACTATATTTTATAAGGAAATGTAATCAGGTTTACTATGTTAAATACCCTTTAAAAAAACGGGACGTTCCCCTGCCCTTGAATGCCGGGGCCTCCGCGCGGCTTAAAAGACGGCGGAATTCATTGGTCCGGCAGACATACGACATATCCAACAGAATTGTATTGATAATCCGCGGAATGAGAGGCCGTGAAACGCAGCTGCTGAATCAGGTAAATTCAATTCATACAACCGAAAAACCGTAAGGGCGACGGAACTGCGCGGCGCGGGCCGGTTTGCGGCAAGGTTGCGTGATCAGCCGGATGCCGGACTCACGACGATAGGTTCTTTAGTGCGGCCTTCACCAGGGGCTCGATCGTCAACGATGGGTCGGTACGGAGCAATTCGTCCACGGCCCGCGCCGCTCGGCCCTCGTCGAAACCGAGGGCCGCGAGCGCCTCGATGGCCTCGTTCCTTGCCGACTGCCTTGCCCCCGCTTCGTTCGAAACGACTTCTATATGTTTGAGCCGCCGGGTAAGCTCGAACACGAGCTTCTCGGCCTTGCTGCGCCCTATCCCCGGAACCCTCAATAGCGGCGCCAGATCGCCGGAACGCACCGCCATGACCAGGTCCTCTGTCTTAATTCCAGAGAGGATCGAAAGCGCCATCGCCGGGCCTATCCCGGTTATGCCGAGAAGAACGGCGAATAGATCATGTTCCTGCCGCGAAAAAAAACCGAACAGCCTAAGCTGGTCCTCGCGATGGTAGGTAAAAACGAACAGCACCGCCTCCCGGTGCCCGACGAGGCGTTCGTAGGTCGAAAGCGGAATGCTGCAGCGATAGCCGACACCACCCACATCCACTATCGCTTCCGTGGGTCGAAGGTCCTCGATCATCCCTTTAATCCGCGCTATCATCAGGCTCCTACCTCCCGGAATGCGCCCCGGAGGCGCGTTCCGAGAAAGCCGCACCGGCCCCCGACGAGGCAAGATAATGGCAGGTGGCGACGGCCAGCGCGTCCGCCGCGTCGTCCGACGACGGCGGGTTCTTCATGCCGTACAGGCTTCCCACCATGATCTGCACCTGGCGCTTGGTGGCCTTCCCGTGGCCGGTGACCGCGCGTTTTACCTGAAGCGGAGTGTACTCCGCGCACGAAAGGCCCCTCATGCCGGCGGAGAGCAGCACAACACCGATGCACTTCCCTACATCCATTGCGGTCGTCGCGTTTTTTGCGAAATACAGGCGCTCCATCGCCAGCACGGCGGGTGAATGATTTAAAATAATCTCGTCGAGCTCCCGGTGTATTTTCACAAGACGATCGGCAAGGTCTCCCCCGGGACCGGAAACGATCGCCCCGCAGCCAACCAGTTTCAACCCGTCCTCAATAACCGCCCAACCGAGGGTCCCGAAGCCCGGGTCGATCCCGAGAATCCTCACTTGCCCTCGCTTATCCTTGTCATTATCGCGTCGGGTATTTCGTAGTTGGAGTACACGTTCTGAACGTCATCCTGGTCCTCGAGCTGATCTATAAGCCTCAGGCACTGCTCGGCTTTCTTTTCATCAAGCAGGATGGTGCTCTGCGGAATAAACGTGATTTCGTGAAGTACCAGCCTGTACTGCTTCGTCTGGATCAGGTCGTTCACCTGCGCAAAGCCTTCGGGCGAGGCGGCGATCACGATATTACCGTCCTCGGTCCTGACATCTTCCACGCCGTAATCGAGGACCATTTCGATTATTTCCTCTTCCGTGGCCTGCCCGCCCTCGACGATGATCACCCCCTTGCGGTCGAAAAGATATGACACGCAGCCCGTCTCACCGAGATTACCGCCGTTACGGGAAAACGCGGCACGAATCTCCGGGGTGGTGCGTTTTTTGTTGTCGGTGAGACAGTGGACCATGATGGCCACCCCTCCCGGACCGTACCCCTCGTAGGAGATTTCTTCATATACAGCGCCTTCCAGCGTTCCGGTGCCCTTCTTTATGGCGCGCTCGATATTGTCGGCGGGCATATTGTTTTCCCTGGCCTTGAGAACCGCGGTGCGCAGGCGCGGGTTCGCGTTCATGTCGTCGCCGCCCATCCGTGCCGCGACCGTAATCTCCCGGATTATCTTGGTGAAGAGCGCCCCCCTCTTCGAGTCCACCGACGCCTTCTTCCTTCTGATGGTGGCCCATTTAGAATGTCCTGACATACGCTACCTCGGTTTTTTTCTCAACCAAACGCTTCAGGTAAACCCTCTCAATAACCCCTGCTAATTTTCAACTGTATTTTTACAATCCGCTCCCTTGCCCTCGAAGAGTTGTAATCGAACGCAATGCACTCGCGGTAATACCGCATCGCCTCATCGAGCCTCCCCAGTCGCTCGGAGCATTCCGCAATGTTCCAGCGCACCTTCCCCGAATTGAGCTTCGAATACGAATAGAGCCGCTCCCTGCGCTCCAGGCGGAGCCTGCTCTCCTCTTCCAGAAAAAATTCATACTGGTTATAGGTATCAAAGTCCGGCTTTTTCATGAGCGACGTCTTTACGCCCCGGATATCCGAAGAGAGCTTCTCGATCTCGCGGTCCTTCTCCTCGAGGAGCTTTTTAATCCTGTCCTGAAAAACGATCGTTTCCCCGTAGAGCCGTATGGCCTTCTCGAAGTCGAGATCCCTCATCGCCATGTCGGCGGTATACTCGTAGGCCTTCGACCGCCTGAAGATCTCGCCTTCCGGCAAAAGTGCCAGCGCCCGCTCAAGACTTCGGCGCGCGAGATCGAAATCACCGGTGCGCGTAAAGGCGAGATGGCCCAGCGCGAAATGAATGTAACCGTCGCCGGGCTTTGCGGCCAGATATTTTCGGTAATACCGCACCGTCTCAAGGTACCGCCCGATATCCTCGTTGAGATTTCCGACCATCAGATACAGGCCGGGATCCTCAACGCGGTCACCCTTCCACTGGAGATAGCGATCCAGGTGGAAAATGGCCCGTTTTTTTTCAGCGGTCCGGTAGAGGGCCACGCCAAGCCGCAGCGAGTATTCATGCTTGCGAGGGTTCAGGCTGTAGGCCGCTTCGAGCGCGCGGGCATAGGCCCCGTTATCGCCCCGTTTTTTATACACATCCGCAACCTCCAATAAAATAACGTCGTCCTTTTCCGGCTCGAGTTCCTTGAACCTGAGGGACTGGCCGTAGTGGTTGAGCGACTCGTCAAGGCGATCGAGCCGATACAGGCATCGTGCCGCATCAAGATGCAGCGTGTGGAGTTCGATGTTACGCTCGATAAAGAATCCTTCCGCGACACGGTTGCGAAAGAGGTCGTTTATATTAACCCGTTCCTCGAGCTTTTTGGCGGTTATAAAATCAGTCGGAACGCGCTTGGTTTCCACCCTGGTGTCGTAAATCGCGAGCAGCCGCTTGCGTATGGCATCGTAGGCCTTCGCGTAATCACCCTTTGAATACAGCTCGACATAGTCGGGAAGCGGTTCCTGCGCGCCGAGACGAGCCTCCGGCCGGGGAACGAGAAGCAAGGTAATCGCGGCCACCGCCATGATAACCGTCAGCGCGAGGGCGTGTTTGCTCTGCGCGTTGTTCTTTTCGCAACGATTGTCGCTCATATACTTACTACTATCGGCCTCATTCCGCCCCATCTTGACCGCCGGCACGGCGGACCGGCCCGGCGCCGTTTTCTGTTGTAATACCTGTTGTCAGTACAGAAAATAACAATTTTCATGCTCCGTTAAAAATTTCCCTTAATTTCATTGACAAATAAAAGGGGGGGCGTTTAAGTGCATTCATTACTGAGAGAAACAATTCTCCGGTGGTTATAGAGAAGAGGCAACACCTGTTCCCATTCCGAACACAGAAGTTAAGCTCTTCATCGCCGATGGTACTGCATGGGTAACCGTGTGGGAGAGTAGGGCGCTGCCGGGGTTGCAATAATACAATTTAACTAAAGAGCGCTGAAAGGCGCTCTTTTTATTTATACGGAAAGAAGCTTTCTTCCCGTTCACCCGCCGCGCTTCATGCCGGATGCGATTCGTCAATAACACCGTTTTTTCATCCCCGGCAGCCAGCGGGAGAGGTCATTTCACAGACGAAAAAATACGCCGCGGAAACCGCGGCGTATTGTGATTCTACAGTAATCTGCGGGTTCGCTTATTTCGTCGCGCCGCCCTCAACGCTCGAGCGAAGGCCCTTGCGCTCTACCTGGTACACTATTTCGCAGTTGTCGTCCTTGTCATAGGTGGCCCGTACGATCGTTCCGCCCTTCACCACGCCGCTGAACTCCTTGGCCACGGCGATGCCGGTAGAGGCGTAGTCAGCCGCGCCCGCGGCGCCCTCAAGACGCGCACCGACGAATTTTTCGATGATCCTCTTCTCGGCCATGATTTGAGCCGCTTCCTTCGCGGTTCCCTGGCGCTGGATCTTGTTGGTAAGCCCCGGTTTGGGAACGCCGACAGAGGTCACCCTGAAGATATCGGGGGTTACCCATCCTTCTGTTACGAACGTATCACCCTTGACCTGCCCTCCCATAGACTGACCGCCGCATGCGGTGAAGGCGACACCGACGGCGAGAATCAGGGCCAACGTAACAACTTTTTTCATGGAAAATCCTCCTTGGAAATTTAAAGGGGTCCCCCCCCAGTTCGATTGTATTATTCGTGATGTGGGTCAATGAACCTTCCGCACATCGCACGAGAAGTTCATTGCCAAGTAAAATAACAGCGTTCAAGGCCAAAGTCAACAGAAAAACCAACATTTTTACAGGCCCTGAATTTTTTTGATATTAACAAAATATTGATACTGTCCACATGTCGGCGACGCTCTCCCCGACGGAGTGCGGCCTACTCCTCTCTAAGCTCCTTTAAAAGCGCAAGCTCCAAGAGAATGCACAGAATGGCGAGATTGAAAAGCAGCCACAGAAAACCGAGCTCCCTGGTGGTCGCCCACACGTACATAAGCGCCGCGCCGTTGCCGGAACCGAAACCCACAACGATGAGGCCGGCGTATCTGGCGATGAAATTGGCGATATCGTCGCGGTAGTATTCGCTGGCGGCGACCCGCGTGCTCGCGAACCGCTCGCGGACGACCGGGAGGACGAGGTAGAGAATGACGAAAAGAGCGCTCGAATTGAAAACAAGGTTGTTGGCCAGGAATGGAACGACGATGCCCAGAAGCGCCGACAGCAGGAACACGAGTGGAAATCCCCCCATGGAGTATTTTTCAGCGAGTTTGCCAAGCGAGCCCGAAATATACGGCAGAACGCTCGCAATCTCCTCCCGCGTGTAGACGTCCTTGCTCGAGATAAGGGTAACGTAATAACCGACGGAAAGAAGGAAGAGCACGAAAACGATAAAGACTATCAGAAGATAAAACATTCCACATCCCTCCGAACGCGAGATGGCTGACCGGGAACTATTATGTCACACCATCCCCGCCGAAGGCAAGAATAATTTATTCCCTTATCATTACCTTTCTTCCCTTGACCGAAAGCCCTCCTTCGCAAAAGAGCCGTACCGACTCGGGCAGGATGATATGCTCTTCCCTCAGTATTCTCGCCGCCAGGCTGTCGGCCGTGTCGGCCGGGAGGACCGGCACGGCGGCCTGCATGATGATCGGGCCGGTGTCCACCCCCTCGTCGATAAAATGGGTGGTGCACCCGCTGATCTTTACCCCGTAATCGAGCGCCTGCCTCTGGGCGTGCACCCCGGGGAAAGCGGGCAGAAGGGCCGGATGAACATTGATGATGGCGCTCCTGAATTCACCGATAATAAACGGCGTCAAAAGCCTCATATATCCCGCGGCGACGACCAGGTCGGTCCCGTGCCCCCTGAGCAGGCGCACGATGGCTTCCTCGTGGGATTTTCTGTCCGCGTACGCTTTCGGATCGACAAAGAATGATTTCATGCCGAATTCATCCGCAATCGCGAAGGCGCCCGCGTCCTTTCCGTCGCATATCAGTATGCCGGGCCTGGCAGGTATGTGCCCGTCGCGGATTCTTTCCATCACCGCCCTGAAGTTGGACCCCCTGCCCGACGCCAGAAATGAGACCACCTTATTCTTCATTCGATTATCGGCCTCTTGTCAAACTTGTTGAAAATCCATGAAATATTGGGTTTTACCCCGCCGCATTGACCGGTTATGCGACAACTCCGTTATATCATCATTTGCTTTAAAACGGCATCGTCCAGCGGAACCCCCGACGGCACTTCACCCACGGTGCTCCCCCTCCCGAGCAGTGCGATCCGGTCGTCCCCTTCGGCGGGCTTGCCGTACCTGGCCGCGACCGAGGCCAGAAGTCGAATATCGCCCTCGCCAACCGCACCCCGCGCGAATACAACCGGCCCCTTGAAAGCGGGGAGCAGGAGCAAATCCGCACCCGAACCGTATTTCTCGAGCTTGGCGTTCTCCGTTTCGTTCCGCCCGACGATGAACTTGAGGCCCTCGCGGGCGCGAAAATGCCGGCCGATGGAGAGCAGATACACGTCGAGCATGTCGAAATCCGGGACGTTGTCGAGCAGATCGCGGACCCTTCGCGATATCTGCGGGTCGGTAAAAAGGCACCCGCCGGCCGGGGAGGCGTACCCGGTTATGCCCATGCTCCGGGCAAGCTCCATCTGCGCCGAGCGGCCGCGGCCGCTGATCCCCAGCAGGCGCTCGCGGTCAACCAGACCCTCGCGCTCGGCGATTGTGGGCGGTAAAAGCCGCGCCGAGAGCGGCCGCAGCAGCAGCCCCTTAAGGCCCGATTCGTTCTCGATGTGCCGGAGCATGTGTTTCATCTGCGACATCGGGCGCTGTCCCACAACCTCTCCGGTGGCGACGAAGGAAGCGCCCTCGGACTCCATAAGCTCGCCCGCCTTTCGCAGGAAGTATATCTTGCAGTCGATACACGGATTGCTTCGTTTACCGTATCCGTGCGGGGGGTTTTTGACCATCTCCATGTACTCCCGCCCGCAGCGGAAAAAGCGCATCGGGATACCGTTGTCACGCGCGATCTTAGCGGGGCGGTCCTCCTCCGGACGGAAATCGGGAGCGTGGAAGGGAAGGATGAACATGATTCCTCTCACCTCGACGCCCTGCCCCATCAGGAGCCTCCCGGCGAGCAGGCTGTCGAGCCCCCCCGAGTAAAGGAGGATACCCCTGGCGCCCACGGTCAGATCTCCCCGTGGTCGATGAGCTGTACAAGCACCGTCTCCCCGGCGCGAACGTTGCCGGTGTCCTCGGGAATGATGATGAGGCAGTTCGCGTCGCTCATGGACCGGAGTATTCCGGACCCCTGGGGGCCGGTGGTCGAAACCCTGAAGCACCCGTCGCGCACGCTGAATAGGCCGCGGATAAAGTGGGTACGCCCCGTCTTTTTTTTAATGTCCTCGGCGAGGACCGCGTGCACCAGCGGCTTTTCGATGCGACGCGCCCCCATCATTCGAAGCATCGCCGGGCGCACGAACTGAATGAATGACACCATCGTTGAAACGGGGTTCCCCGGCAGGCCGAAGAAAAGCGTCGCCCCTTTTTTGCCGAAGACACAGGGCTTGCCGGGTTTCATGCTTATCGTTTCGATCAGAATCTCGACGCCAAGTTCCTCCAGGGCCTCGGTCACAAAATCGTACCGCCCCGCCGAGACGCCACCCGTGGTGATCACCACGTCCGCCTCCAGCGCCTCCCGGAGTATCGACGCAGTAACCTCTCTCGTGTCCGGAGCGATCCCCAGGTAACAGGGGTCCCCACCGTACCTTCGGACTTCCGAATGCAGCGTGTAGGCGTTGCTGTTGCGTATCTGGCCGCTCCTCAATTCCGGGCCAAGGTCGACGATTTCATCGCCCGTGGAGAGTATCGCGACCCGGGGCCTCCGGGACACGGGAACGAAGGTATAATTGAGCGAGGCGAGCATGCCGGTTTCGGCCGACCGGATCAGCGCTCCTTTCGACAGCACGACCGCGCCGCGGGAAACATCCTCCCCGGCGCGCCGTATATTCTCGCCCCTGAGGACCTCCCGGAAAACGAGGACATCTCTCCCCTCCTCGGCGGTATCCTCGAACTGGATTACCGCGTCCGCGCCGCGCGGCACCGGCGCCCCGGTCATTATCCGCACCGCGTGACCCGCCGTCACCACGGGCATATCGTCCATAATCCCGGCTTTTACCTCGCCGCGCACGGGAAGCCGTGCCGCCCGCTCCTTCGTCGCTCCCCGCGCGTCCGCGGCGACAAGCGCGTACCCGTCCATGGCCGAGTTATCCACCGACGGGATGTTTACCGACGCGACAACATCCCGCGCCAGGACCCGCCCGGGCGCGTCGAAAAGCGGGACCATCTCAAGGGAAAGAGGCGCGACCTCCGCGAGGATCGTCTTCAGCGCCTCCTCGACCGATATCATCGACGCCCTGCGCGTCATCACGTTTTCCACTCCCTGACAGGGGGGCGCCGCACACTGACCCTCCAGTTGCCAAGCAGTTTCTCAATCTTCGACCTCAACATGCCAAGCGTCTCCTTTTCGATCCTGCTCACCCTGTATTTCGAGAGGTTTGTCTCGCGCACGACCTCGCATACCCGCATATCGGCGAGGCCCCGAAGGGTGATCACGTCACGGTTCTTTTCGGGCAGTGCAAGTATCGAATCCCTGAGCGTCGAGATCACCTCGCCCTCCACATAGGCGCTTTCAACATCGCGGTAAAACTGGTCGTTAAGGCAGATCTCCTCAAGCACCATATCTTCGAAACGCGCATCATTCTTGTTTTTTTTTCGCAGATGATCGTACGCGATATTTCGCGCCATCTTGAACAGATACCACTTCGACTCCGGTGTTTTGGGATCGAGCTCGATACGCCGCTCGAAAACACGAAGAAACAGGTCGTGCACGAGTTCTTCCGACACATGCCTGTCTTTGACGATGAAGAAGATATAAGTCGAGAGCTTACGGGCAAAGGCGGCATAGCACTGAGTGATGCTTTCGTTTAAGGTGGCGTCGATGTTTTCCATATCCATTATACCGATTATCATTATTTTTAAAGCGTTTCAGGCGGCACGATCTTCGCCTTTTCCGATCCTCCAGGCCAGAAGGGCAAACAGTAAAACGGCAACGACCGACAGAAAAAGCCCCTCCCCGTATTCGCCGAAAACGAGATTTCCGATCGCGAACAGGGAGAGATATACAAGAAGAATTCCGATCAGCCAGTTTGCCGCAAGCCCCAGAAGCGAAGGGCCGTCATCCGCTATCCCGGCGGCCTGGCGGATGAGCTTCCAGCCCGGTCCGCCAGGATACACGCGCCGGTAGAAAGCGGCCAGCGTGTTCTGATCGGTGGGTTTCGAGATAAAGGTCGCCGCCAGCCATGTCGCGGTGGTAAACGCCACGATAAAAAACAGGCTTTCGGGGAACACCACGCCGAGGACGAAGCGGGCCAGGATGAACCCCGCGAACGGGGCGATCATCGCCGCGATCTCGGACCAGGCGTTTATGCGCCACCAGTACCAGCGAAGTATGAGGACGAGCCCGAGGCCGGCTCCGCATTCGATGATGAACGCCCACGCGCCGGATATCGATTTGATCACGAGGATGAGCAGGCTCGAGATAACCACCAGCCCGATCGTCGACAGCCGCGAGGCCACGACATAGTGCCGCTCGTTCGCGTCGCGGACGATAAATCTCCGGTAAAAATCGTTGATCAGATACGAACTTCCCCAGTTGAGATGAGTGGATATCGTGGACATGTAGGCCGCCAGAAAGGCCGCCACCACCAGCCCGAGGAGTCCCGGCGGCAGGCAATCCCTCATGGCGAGGATGAAGCCGGTCTTTTTGCCGTCGGCCGGGAGGTCCGGATAGAGCACCAGGCTCGCCAGCGCCACGATTATCCACGGCCACGGCCGGAGCGCATAGTGCGCGATGCTGAACCACATGGTCGCCAGGAGCGAATGGCGCTCATCGCGCGCCGCCATCATCTTCTGCGCAACATAGCCGCCCCCCCCGGGCTCGGCGCCCGGGTACCACGACGCCCACCACTGCACCGCCATATGCGCCAGGAACGCGCTGAACGATATCGACATGATGCCCTGAGCGGCGTAACTCCCTGCCGACCCCACGCCGGGGAAGAAGGAAAAAACGTGCGGGGGGAGCGCCGCCTTGAGCCCCGCGATTCCGCCAACCGCCGGCATGTCGAGAACCCGCACGGCGAGGACGACACAGCCCGTCATGGCGATGATGAACTGGAAAAAATCGGTGACCGCCACGCCCCACTGTCCAGCCACCGCGGAATAGCCGCCTACCAGCAACATACAGGCCATCACCGCGTAGAGTATATACATGTCGTCCACGGCGAAAATGATCCCGAGAATTTCCGCAAGCGCGACGTTCACCCAGCCCATAATGACGCAGTTCATGAACACGCCCAGGTACAAGGCCTTGAAACCCCTCAGAAAGGCCGCGGGAGCGCCCGAGTAGCGTATCTCGATGAACTCGACGTCGGTCATGATCCCGGCGCGCCGCCAGAGTCGTGCGAAGAAAAAGACCGTAAGGATGCTCCCGGCCACCATGTTCCACCACAGCCAGTTGCCGGCAATGCCCTTCTCGGCCACCAGCTCGGTCACCGCCAGCGGCGTATCGGCGGCGAAGGTCGTAGCGACCATCGCCGTTCCGGCTATCCACCAGGGAAGCCTTCGCCCCGACAGGAAGAACTCCTCGGTGCTCCTCCCGGCGCGCCGGGAATAATACAGGCAGATTGCAAGGCTTGCGACTAAATAGAGCAGGATGATAACGGTGTCAACTGTGTGGAGCATCGGCGAACTTCTCTGTCATGCTACTCGTTTTCTTTATAGTAGAGGTCGATATCGAAGCCGCCAAAGGAGGACTTGAACGAGAGGTTGATGTTCTTATAAAATGTCTTAAGGGCTATCGGGTCTTCCTCGACCTCGGGGGGAGAAAGCCGCAATTCGTGATTGAGGAACTGCATCTGGTTGGCGAAGGTTCCCGAAATGAGGTTGGCCAGCTCGCCGGCCACATCATTATAATATTTTTTCAGCGCCCTCGGGTTGTCGTTCTGTACCATCCGCCTGGTTATGAGCCCGAGGGTCTTCTGCGGGAGATTTATTACCAGTTCGCCCGAAATGGTGCCCTCGATCTCTATCGCCACCTTCCGGTCCACCTCGGTGGACTGCGACTCATAGACCTCTTCGATAGTGTGATCGTTGAGGAAATTCTTGAAGATATGGTCGACCGACCTGACGATAAAACGGGAATACCGTTCGTAATTGCTCATGATCTTGCCAGGCAGATGCCCTTTTCTCGCACGGGTAGTTTAATTGAAGAGACGGAGCGAAACACGGTACGGCTCGCACGGAACGCTCGGCAATGCATATCGCACAAACATGAATTTGCAAGTATTTTACCTTATTCCCGGTTTTTTTTACCCTACGCCCCATTCGGCACCCGGCACCCGCCCTTCATGTTTTTTCCGCCTGCGGATAATTCTAATATTGGACACTCAATTTTTTATTTCAAAAATCAGACCGTTTTTGGGCGGGTTAATACAACAAATGGCCCCCCGATATTCAGCCCCGGCGCCTGCTGTGACTTATTAACAATTTACAATTGATCGACATTTTCCTTGTTTCGCCGGGTGGCGCTCGCGCGGACGGGTTTTAGCCCGGCGGAAGGACATAAAATAATTTTTAAAAAAGATATTGCCCTGAAACCGCTGGAAAATTCAGGTGTTATGGATATTCGTGTTAATTTCTTTCCCCTTTTCGCAAAATGAACCGCGTTCATCGCGCTTTCAATTAGTTTCTTCGAAATAAATTTAGTAAATTAATAATTTACGTTCCGGAAATTGTGGATACTGTTGATAAGTTTGTGGATAACTACGGCTATGAAGGTTTACATGCAAATGAATATAAAAATTATATCTCAGTTATTTAATCACCAAAAATACATAATGCGGCAGTTTCGATAAATGCGGGCGGGGCTATATGCGCGCTGTGTGCAGTTCGTAGATTCGTCTGATTCCCTTCATGGTGAGCATCGGGTCGATGACCACCTCCCCTTTCAGCGCGGGGCCGAGCACCGTTCCCGAATACCCCCCGGTGAGAACCACCAGGAACCGCTTGCCGTATTCCTCGTTTATTCTGGCGATCATACCTTCCACGAAAGAAAGCCAGCCGTAATAGAAGCCGGATTTCAGCGCGTCCTCGGTGTTTCCCGCCACGAGCCTGGCGGGTTTTTCGAAGGGGATTCTGGGGAGTTGAGAGGCCTTTGACGAAAGGGCGTCGATGGTTACACCGACCCCGGGGCCGATAATTCCGCCATCGTAGGCGCCATCGGCATGAAGAACGCAGAAGGTTATGGCGGTGCCGATATCGACGATGATACAGTCCCTTGCGTATTCGTGGAATGCGGCCTCGGCGTTGACGATGCGGTCGACCCCCAGGCGTGTTGGATCGTCGTAGCGTATTCGTATGCTGAGACGGGAATCGCAGCTTATCTCGAGCGCCTCCCTGCCGAAATAGCGGCCGGACGTTTCGTGATAGGTTCGGTTTACCTCGGGTACGACGCTGGAGAAAACCACCCCCTCCACCTCCCCGCCCGCTCCGCCGTGGTGATGGAGGAACTGCCGGATAAGCGCTCCAGTCTCGTCCGCCGAGGCGTCTCTTTGCGTCCTGTAGCGATAAACCGCCTCGGGCGGAAGCGCCGTCCCCGTATAGATTCCGAGGACGGTGTTGCTGTTGCCGATGTCGAATCCCAGTATCATGACGGCCGCAGGGTTGATTATTTCGACCGGGCCGCTTTATCCAGGCGGGTCTTCAGGCTGTAATACGCGGCTTTGGCCTCGTCGCGGACATTGTGGTTTTTATCGGCCATCGCCTTCTCTATTCCGTAAAGCGCCCCGTAATCGAATATCTTCTCGAGGGCCTTCACCGCCTCGAGACGGACGTCGTAATAGGGATCGTCCAGAAGCCTGCTGATTGCGCCGACGCCCGTTTTTTCCCGGAGCAGGCCGAGCGAGCGAGCGGCCTCTATCCGGACGTTTTTATACTCGTCGGAGCACGCCTTTTTAATGAGTGGAACCCCTTCGCGGATCTTGAGTTGCCCCATCTGGCGGATGGTTTCGCGCCGCGTAAATTCGCCCTCGGTCATGCGTTTTACGAGGAGCATGAAGGGTGCGTCATTGAGCGCCGCCTTCGCCTTCTCCGTGCCCATTCTCAGGAGCGCGTCCTGTGCGGCCTTTCGGACTTCGATATGATTGTCGACCAGCGCGCCGATTAGCGGATAAATGGCGGATTCGTCGCCGATCTCGCCAAGTGCGCGTGCGCACTGCATGCGCATCTGGTACGCCCTGTCCTCGAGCCCCTCCACGAGATGCTTTATGGAATTGACGTCCCTGATCGAGCCCATGGTTTTTACGGCCTCAAGACGCACCATCGGCTTTTTGTCGTTCAAAGCGAGGAAAAGTATCTTGGAGATTTCAAGGTCGGTGGTGGCCCCCCTGTCGGCGAGAAGGCGCAGCGCTTCTATCTTGTCGCGCTGGGAACCGGAGATGATTATTGCGCGCAGGTTTTCGGTCATGCCGGGCTGTCCGAGCTCGCCGAATTTGAGCGTCGCCACCGCACGCACGCGCGGGTCCGGATCGTCGAGCATCTTTCGGATTTCGCCCAGCACGGACTCGTCCCTCGCGCGGGCCAGGGCCAGGAAGGCCCGCAGGCGTATCTCCGGTTTCCGATGCCTTAGAAGTCCGATGAGCGCTCCGAGGTCGTTCTTTTCAACCAGCCTGTCGATGTTCGGCGAGAAGATTCCCATGTTCGCACACCATACCTTTCGATCTTCGGTTCAACCTCGGGGACGATAAGTTCATGATACGACAAAAGTGGAACGAAAGTCAATACTATATTTGGCCGGCAATAATTATTTATCTGTCAGAGTTGCGTTTCGCACCCGTGCTCCACCCGCCGCCCCGGAAGATCAGGCTTTCATGCGAAAATCGCCGATGCGCTTTATAAGGCCGTCCCCCTCCATCCTGTTGAGGAGGGGGATGATGTACTTTCTCGAAAATGAAGTCGCATCCTTCGCCTCCGCTATGCTGATCTTTTCGTTTCCTTCGAAGAGAGCCATCACCTTTATTCTCAGTTCATCGTATACCTCGCGATGGAGGATTATGTTGCCGTCGAGGCTCACGGCGAATCCGAGGCGGATGAGGTCCCCCAGGTGCCTCTTCCCGGCCTCGTCGGCGGATTTGCCGAGCTCGACGCCTTCGAGCCCCCGGCCCCGCAGCGTATCGAGTACCGTTTTCTTCTCGTCCGGCAGGGCGTCCACGGTAACAGAGTCCCCTCCGAAGAAGCGCCCGTCTTTCTCAATAATGCACTGCTGCCTGACGATGGCGGGGAGGAGCACTTTGCAGAGATCAAGGTCCAGCCCGGTTTTATCGGCGATCTCCCTCAGGTTGGGACCGATCGAGCCCGCTATGGTTTCGGCCACCATGGCGAGCGCTTCGGCATGAAAGCTCGCTTCGAGGAGAAAATCCCCGGCCCTTAGCACGGCACCGCGTTCGATGAGCGACTCGATAACTCGCTCCATCGCGCGCTCGTTTTCCGGGAAAATCGAGACGATCCACGACCATGGCACCGCGCGGCGCACTGCGACAATAAACAGGACGAACTCGTCCCGCGTGTATTTCGAGAAAATCGGAAGGTGCAGGCGCACGATGCGCCGTCCGCCCGCCGAGCGGTAGTCGGGAAGCAGCACCTCCCCGCCGCCGATGATGCGGAATCCCCCAGGATGCGTGACGATGAAGCGCTGCCCCGGATAGAAGAACCAGGGCGCGTCGAACTTGACACGGAGGACACGGTCCTCTTCGCCGCGGTCCTCATCATCCAGAAGGATGAACTTGCCTTTCAGGGCCGTCGTGCCCACGAGCATTTCTATGCCCGTGTTGTTTTTCAGCCCTCCCTTTTTATCGAGGAGCCTCACGCGCACAACGACGTCCGCGGACTGCGTGAAAAAGTTTTTTCCCGTCACGATATCGCCGCGGCCGATCTCCTCGACCGCCACGCCGGAGATGTTGAGCGCCGTCCTCTGCGACGGAACGCCCTCCTCCCGGGCGCTGTGATGGCTCTCTATTTTCTTGACCCTCGCCTCGCGCATCAGCGGAAGCAGTAATATCGGATCGTCCTCCTTGAACCTGCCATTTTTAAGCGTGCCCGTTACGATGGTGCCGTAGCCCTTCGAGGCGAAAACGCGATCGACGAACAGGTAGGGTTTATGGGCGTCGGGTGCCCTGGCGAGCTTTCGAAGATTGGCCAGCAGCACATCCCTCAGCTCCTCGACGCCATCCCCCGTCTTCGCCGAGACGCGCACGATATCGCAGCCCGCGTAGCGGGTGCCCAC
Source organism: Spirochaetota bacterium (assembly GCA_035477215.1). Lineage (NCBI taxonomy): Bacteria > Pseudomonadati > Spirochaetota > Spirochaetota bacterium. The sequence goes on from DATIKU010000044.1 coordinate 123,068, forward strand.
CATGCGCTCCTCGACCTCGGCGGCCACGAAAGCGATCATCTCCTCGTCGGCGGAGTCGATCTTGTTTAGCGCGACTATGATTCGCTCGACCCCGAGGAGCATCAGCACGCGGAAGTGGTCCTCGGTCTGCGGCATCCAGCCGTCGTCGACGGCGATCACCAGGATCGCCAGGTCGACCCCCCATGCCCCCACCACCATGTTGCGGATAAAGCGCTCGTGTCCCGGAACGTCGATAATGCCCACGGTGCCGAATTTCGGGTAGCTTATGCTGGCAAATCCGATGTCGATGGTCATCTCGCGCGCCTTCTCCTCGGGGAGTCGGTCGCAATCGATGCCGGTGAGCGCGCGTATGAGGCTTGTTTTGCCGTGGTCGATGTGTCCGGATGTTCCGACGATGTACATCAGGTGCCGCCCGGAAGGATTCGGTCTATCGACGCGGCCAGCGCCGGTATGTCGTGCGCGAGCACGGTCCGAAGGTCGAGGGTGAAACAATCGTCGAGGATATACCCGACGACCGGGACATCCTCGTCAATAAAACGCGCGTACAACTCGTCCGCGCTCTGGCCCGGCACGACAATCCGTATACCGGCGCTCTCTATCTCGCGCGCGGGAAGCGAGCCGCCTCCGTAGGTGCTTTTAAGCGCGGCCCGCCTGATACAATCGCGTTTACCGGAAGCTTTCACCGCGCGAAGAAGCCGGGCCGTCTTCCGTTCGACATCATGCCGGCTCTGGTGGATGATATCCCACAGCGCGAGCGATGCTCCGCCGTCGTTGGCGTGCCGCAGCAGAGTCTCCTGAAGTATAAAGTAGGTTATCTTGTCGACGCGGAGCATCCGCATGAGCGGATTTTTCCTCAGGGCGGCGACGAGGTCTTTCCTGCCGACAATGATTCCCGCCTGGCAGGCCCCGAGGAGCTTGTCGCCGCTGAAGCTGACAAGGTCCATACCCTGGACAAGCTCCGATAGGACCGTCGGTTCGAAGTCGGCGCCGAGTCGTTCGTCGCGGACCAGGTTACCGCTTCCAAGGTCACGCACAAGGAGCACGCCCTCGCCCTTCAGGGCCGCCAGCTCGCGAAGCGACGGCGACGATGCGAAGCCCTCGAGCGTGAAATTTGAGCGATGCGCCGAAAATATCATCGCCGTTGCGGGTCCCATGGCGCGCCGGTAGTCCTCGATATCGGTGATGTTGGTGGTGCCCACCTCGACAAGGCGCGCTCCCGTCCGCTCCATTATGTCCGGAATGCGGAAACCGCCCCCGATCTGTATGAGCTCGCCGCGCGAGACGATCACCTCCCGGCCGGCGCCGAATTGATTGAGAATGAGAAAAACGCTCGATGCGTTGTTGTTTACGATCAGCGCGTCCTCGGCGCCGGTCAGCCTGCACACAAGCTCCTCGGCGAAGCCGCCGCGCCGTCCGCGACGACGTTCGGGCAGGTAGAGCTCGAGGTTGCAGTAGCCGCACAGCTCGGCGGACATTTTCTCGAGTATTTCCCGCGCTATCGGCGCGCGCCCCAGGTTTGTGTGGATGATGACGCCGGTACCGTTGATGACGCGCTGGAGTTTCTCGCGCCGTTTCGACCGGCATCGCCGCTCGATGTCCGCAACGAGTCCGTCCGTGGAGGGTGACCCGCCGTCGGTGATCCCGGCGCGGAAGGCGTCGATGACTTCGCGGATAACGGCGACCACGGCCGAGCGGCCGAGTTCATCGATATGCGCCGACGCCCCCGAAAGCAGCGTCTCAACCTGGGGGATGGATCTGAAGAGGTTTTCGGTCTTTTCCATCGGGATACACCATGCGGAAGGGGCAGGAATCGAACCTGCCGCTGCAATAAATTACAGCCCACGGTTTTGAAGACCGCGGGGGCCACCGGACCCCATCCTCTTCCCTGCGATTCGTTTTAAGGCTCTCTCGTTGTAGGCATTAGACCGGGAAGTGTCAATAATTTTATTCGGGCCTCAGGCAAGGCGGAGGACGGGACGGTCGGATTTAGCGACAGACCCGATACGTTTCGCGGCGGTAACCCCGCGCGCGTGAAGCCCGGCGAGGAGCGCGTCGCACTCGGTCGCGGGAAGGGCGACGAGCAGCCCGCCCGAAGTCTGAGGATCGAAGGCGATATCGGCGAGCTCGCGACTAACCGCCGCGTCGATTGCGCACAGGTCGCCGACATGGTCCCTGTTGCGGTACATCCCGCCCGGGATGAGTCCCCTGGCCGCGTTGTCCGCGGCGCCGGGCAGAATCGGAAGGGCTGCCGAATCCACGACCACCTCGAGCGAATCGCCGGCGAGCATCTCGCGCAGGTGGCCCATAAGGCCGAAACCGGTAACGTCGGTGCAGGCGTGGACGGAAAAACCCTCCAGCGCGGCCGCGGCGTCGCGATTGAGCGCCCGCATGGTTTCGATGAAGGGGCCGAGTATGGCCGGGTCGCCTTCTCCGGCCTTTACCGCGGTGCCGATGATCCCGGTTCCCAGCGCCTTGGTGAGCACCAGCGCGTCGCCCTCGCGCAGCCCGCAGTTTTTCAGCGCTTTCGCCGGATGAACAATCCCGGTAACGGAAACGCCGTATTTGAGCTCCTCGTCCTCGACGCTGTGGCCGCCAAGGAGCTGTACGCCGGCTTCGTTCAGAACGTCAAGCCCTCCCTGGAGAATGCGCGCGAGGACGTCCATGCTGAACTTTTTGGTGGGGAAACAAACGATATTCATTGCGGTCACAGGCCTGCCACCCATGGCGTAGACATCCGAAAGGCCGTTCGCGGCCGCTATCTGTCCGAAGACAAAAGGATCGTCCACGATGGGCGTAAAGAAGTCCACCGTCTGGATAAGCGCGATCTCGTCCGTCAGCCGGTACACGCCTGCGTCATCGCTGTTTTCCATGCCCACTATGACCCGCTCGTCATAGGGAATGGAAAGCCGCTGCATCACCTGGGCCAGCTCCGCCGGCCCGATCTTGGAAGCTCAGCCCGCTCCCTTGACCGACTCGGTGAGACGCTGTGCGTCGAGTTTCTGGATTTTACACATGTCTTCCATGCGCCATAGGGTAGGGCCGCGCACGCCATTTGCAAGGATTTTTAACGGCCGCCGGGCGGTGCACTTTCACGGAAGCGCCGCCCATCCAAACCACGGGCCTCTTCATCGGTCATGCACGCGGCCCTGGATCAGTAAGTATAATAATCGTACTGTTCGGCGAGGTTTTCTATAAGCCTCTGTTCCTGCAGGTTTTTAAGATGCCGGCGGAGCTGTTCGTTCTGCGGATCGCGTTCAAGCAACTGGCGGACGAGCGCGATCCCTTCGCGGTACCGTTTCAATTCGCGCAGGCACTCGATCATGGCGAGTTTTATCTCCGGGTACTCGGGGTTGAGAGATTCGGCCTTTTTGTAGAATTCCAGAGCATATGAAAACTCGCCGTAGGCGTGGTGAATGCGCGCGAGATCCAGCGCCGCCTCGAAGAAATCGGGCTTCATCTGCAGTGCCCTTCTCAGGCTCGCCATCGCGATACTTCCCTTTTCCAGGTTATAGTACGCCATGCCGGTATAATAATGGGTGGCGTGCGACTCGGTTCTGAACTCGATGGCCTTCGCCAGACATTCGACCGTACGTTCGTACTGCTGCGAATGGTAGGCGAGGACCCCCAGCCGGTGATGGGCGCTGCCGAAGTTTGCCTTGTATTTTACGGCGTTTTCGAGATGGATTCTCGCGTTGACGGGATCGCCGATGTTAAAATAAAGACTGCCGAGATTATACTGCAAAAACGGATTGTAGGGATTGATCTCGAGAGCCTTCCGGAAGTGCACGAGGGCAAAAGGATACTTGTTCAGTTTGCAGTAGAGGGCCCCCAGGCTGTTGCGCGCCCTCGCGTAATCGGGCGCGATCTCTATCGCTTTCAGGTAACTTTCCACCGCCAGCCGGTATTCCCCGGCCGCCGACAGTACCAGGCCCGCGTAGTAGTGGTACTCACGGTCACGGTCGATCGGGTATCTCCCGGCGAAATCGCGAAGCTGTTTATCCATCTCGGCGTTCCTTTCGAGAAGATGCAGCCGGCGAATCTTCGCCATGTCGACGCTTCGCTGGTATTCCAGCCGAAGCTTTTTATCGAGCTCATCGCCGGCCGCCGCGGACTTCTCTTCCGGAGGCGTCTCCTTCAGCTCGACAGTCTGCGGGGCACCCTCTTGGATGGGGGGCCTGGGCTGCGCCCCGGCGCGGTCGCCGTTCAGTAAAACCCCCACCACGACTATCGCGGCAATTCGCGCCACGATACGGGCCGGGATGATGGTCGAATCGAAAATCATTGAACTATTCTCCTCCCGATCGGAATTTGCCGCACCGGCTCTGTGGCATACTGCGCGTCCATGACGCAGTCAGGCTCGCTCCCTTTGGGGAACGCCCCCTTGAAAACGACTCCGGGTCCCGCGTGAAGAGCTCATGCGGGACCGTTGTGCCGCCCCGCATGCGCCACACCGACAGGCCTACATCTCGACGGTTATCGCCGAACCCTGCCCGCCCCCGATACAGAGCGTCGCGATGCCCTTCTTCGAGCCGCGCTTTCGCATCTCGTACAGAAGCGTAACAAGAATGCGCGCCCCTGACGCGCCTATGGGATGGCCGAGCGCTATCGCTCCACCGTTGACGTTCACCTTCGAGGTGTCCCAGCCCAACTCCCTGTTCACCACCACGGCCTGGGACGCAAAGGCCTCGTTCGCCTCGACGAGATCGAGGTCTTTCACCTTCCAGCCGGCCTTTTCGAGCGCCTTGCGGCTGGCTGGGATCGGGCCCGTGCCCATGATCGCCGGATCAACCCCGGCCGAGGCGTACGACGCTATACGGGCGAGCGGCTTAAGGCCGAGAGCCGTGGCCTTTTCCATCGACATTACGACAAACGCCGCGGCGCCGTCGTTGATCCCCGAGGCGTTCCCCGCGGTCACCACGCCGTCCTTCTTGAATGCGGGCTTCAGCCTGGAAAGCGCGTCGAGTGTGGTCCCGAATCGGGGATGCTCGTCGGTGTCGAACACGGTTACGCCCTTCTTGCCGGTCATCTCGACCGGTATGATCTCATCCTTAAACCGCCCCGCCTTGATCGCGTTCTCCGCCTTCTGCTGGCTCTCAAACGCGAAGGTGTCCAGCTCCTCGCGGGTAAGTTTCCATTTTTCCGCAACGTTTTCCGCGGTAATGCCCATGTGATACTGGTTAAACGCGTCCCAGAGCCCGTCTTTGATCATTATGTCCAGGAGGTTTGCGTCGCCCATGCGATACCCCCAGCGCGCACCGGGGAGCGCGTAAGGCGCGAGGCTCATGTTCTCGAACCCGCCGGCCACGACAACGTCCGTGTCGCCCGCTTTGATCATCTGCGCGGCGAGGGAAACCGAACGCAGGCCGGACGCGCAGACCTTGTTGATCGTCATCGCGGGGACCTCCTGCGGGATCCCCGAATGTATAAGAACCTGTCTGGCGGTATTCTGCCCCAGGCCGGCCTGCAAAACATTGCCCAGCACCACGTTTTCCACCTGCGAACCTTCGATACCGGCCCTTTTTATCGCCTCTTTGACCGCCACAACGCCAAGCTGTACCGCCGGCACGTCCTTGATCGCTCCGGCAAATGTACCGATAGGAGTCCGTACCGCTGATACGATGACCACTTCTCTCATATCCACCTCTCATGTTTATAAATATCCATACGGCGCTCATGCGACGCGAAACCCGGAACCACCCCGTCGAAGGCGGAGTGATTCCATCGCTCCGAATCGCTTGCCGCCACCGGAGTCAATCCATGATGCGCCGGTTCCGCAGGCCCTCGTCAAGAATCGTAGTGCGCCGGCATTTGTAAAGTATAAATAGCATCTCCCGGCCCAGGCCGGAACGCTCGCTACAGAAGGAGGGGGTCGAATCCCATCGACATAAGGTAGGCCGACAACTGGGAACTTCGCTCATCAAGATGTACATCGCCATCAGCCACAAGGCGCTCCATCGCCATCATGACCTCTCCGCCGAGGAACTCGAGCAGCCTCGACACCCTCTCGAAAAGCTCCGCGGGCACGCCATCGGCGAGGTAGATGAAATGCCGCAGGTTTTCCTCGTCGAGGAGGAGGCCGCGCATACAGTCGCACTTCATGAGGCCGAGGATGCGGGACAGCGATTCGTATATGCGGGATTTGAGCGAAACGGTTCCGAGGTCGTGCCGCAGGATGTCGTGCAGCGCCAGGATCATTGCCCGGCAGTCGGCCGGGTCTTCCATCCGCCCGGCGGCAAGCTCGATCTCGACCACCCTGAACAGGAGCACACAGCCGGATGCCGGCTCACTGCCGGGCTCCCCCGACACGTGGCTTATTAGCGCGGAGAAATCCGTGTCGCCGGCGCCGCCAAGCATTTCCCAGCCGTCGAAACGGCTGTTATCACTGCCATTGAGGCCGATGACCGCGAGCACCCGAAGATCGTTTTCGTACTCTCCCCTGGCTATTTCATAAAAAAAACCGATCAGATCCTCGGTCCGAAAGGATATCATCGCGCGAAGTATCGGGAAACGCAGGTGACGCTGCTCGAAGAACTCCGACATCAGCGTGGGAATCAGATCGGCAAGAGAATAATGGCGTATAATGAGCGCGTCATCCGTTGTGATGGCCCGGGAGTGAAGGTTCGTCCGATACTGCTCCATGCCCCGGTTCAGGCAAAGGAAAACCTCGAGCCGGCGGTACAGGTCCCCGAGGATATACTCCTCCACCCTCCCGCCTTCGCTGTCGGCCGGCTCGCTTATCTCAAAGACGATCTGGTCCAGCAACTCGACAAACGCCATAGACACGGGGTCGGGCCGCTCGAGGATCGCGCGTCCGGGCCGCGGCCCCACCATGCCCGAGACCAGATCCGCGACTGCCGCAAGCGCCGGACGCGGCGAATCGTATTTCTCGATTCGATCCCGGCAGACCGCGGCGATTTCGCCGAGGCGTTCGGCGCTTATCATGTCGTTCTTTCCTTTTCTCATACTGTCGCCGACCGTACGGCGGTGTTTCTTCCGTGACGCAGAGGCCGCATGGTACGGACTATTGAAGAAAACGGTACGCGGCCTGTCGACAGTTTTTCATGAAACCGCTCTAATAAATCACTCGTTTCATGACCCGGGGGCACATGCAGCCCCCCCGGCAGGGGCGTTACCTGCCCGGCCCACACAAGTTGAATTCAGGCAACAAGTCCCGCGCTTTTCCTTGAAACTCTTGACACACGGGCATACCAGTCCCCAATATCTCACTCCTGGCGGGCGATTCCGCCCCGACGCATCCGCCCCGCAGGGCCGATCGAACAATACCGGAGATACCCATGAACCTTGTCACCATCCTGGGAATTTTTATTTCACTCATAACCGTGGTATGCTTGGCGGCGTTTCGACGCTCCTCGGGTAGAGAGAAGACAGTAGAGACGGGAAGCTGGGAAGAGGTGTGGCGCGAGCGCCTTAAAAAGTGAGCAACCCGGAAAGAAGCACCAGAAAGGAGCGAAGCGCGGCCACAAGAACGACCGACGAGGTCCTCAAATAGAGATATCCGAAAAAAAACCCGGTCAGCAGAAAAGCCGCGAAAGTCCATTTCCCGCCCGCCATTGCGAAAAACAGGCCGAAAAGAAGCGATGAGCATACAAAGCCCGCCTTCCGGCCCATCATGTGCGAAAGATGGTATTGCAGATATCCCCGGAAGAACACCTCTTCGAAAGGAATGACAACCAGCAAGAGGACCAGCATTATCTCCCCTCCCGAAAGGGTGGAAGAAGCCCCATAGAAACCATAAATGAGCGGCGCCTTAATAAATTTGGACAGAAGAAACTGTACACCGACCAGGACGCCGAAGGCGGCGGCGAGGACGCCCATTTCGCGCCTCCGCGACGGCAGGGCAAACAGTCTGGGGGCCGTAAGCAGGTTTCTATCATATAGAAGCGTGACCAGGGTCAGGAGGAGAATGAACAGCGCATACTGGTAAATAAAGGTAAAATAGGCGTGGTGAAAGCAAAAATATCCGCCAAGGAAAAAAAACAGCACTGGAACAAACTTCACCAGCGGCGGGCGCGGCGTGGGATATGCATTCCCCAGGTTGGTCATTCGTAATCCCTTAAAATATCCCCAGGCCGCGGTCAAGAAATTATTTACGCACCGTTTTTCACCAATGGTCGACGTAAAAAAAACCGGAATATCAAAAATAAATTTACCGGATCGGGCTCCGCGATCGTTTTTCATTCAGGGGGGGGTGAAAAATGATACGATACATCGCGCCGGCCGCAACGTTCGTCTTCGCGCTCCTTGCCGGCGCACTCTTCGGCGGGACCGTTCTCATCAACGAAATCGCCTGTGAGACCGCAGGCGACGACTGGGTGGAGCTTTTTTATTACGACGAAGAGGAAACCTCCATCGACATCTCGCCGCTCTTCGTTACCATGTATTACGGCACGAACGAGCGTCTTGGAAGCGAACCCATCACCCTCTACTCCCGGAACCGGCCGGAAACGCCCTTTGACGATCGCTTCGCCGTGGTGCACCTCGCCAGGCCCGGGATGTCCGATGAAACGGATTCCACTGGCGACACAAATGGAAACGGCATCCTCGACGTCTATTGCAACAATTACTTCAGCAGCCTCTGGAACACCGATTGCGTGGTATCGATAGATACTGACGACGAGCCCGCCAACGGCGGGATAATCGATTTCGCCGCCTATTCGAACCGCGACGGCTCGCTCAACTCCACGATCGGCTCGTACACCGGGCACGCCATCGGATTTGGGCAGTGGGAGAGCCTTGCCGGCGACCACGGCCAGGCCTGTATGGTCGACATCGGAATCGGCGGGCTCAAAGCGCACCAGTCGATCGCGCGAAAAGATCCCCACGACAGCAACACCCAGGCCGATTTCGCCATCACCTCGGTACAGACGCCGGGGAGAGAGAACATCTTTTCAGGCGATTTTGCGGGCTCCAATCGTCTCTTCAGGGCGCTGAAAAAGACATCGGTGATGGATGCGGACGGCGGCGCCGGCGTGCCACCATCGATCGATGTGTTCGTCTACGAACCGTGCAACCTCCGGTTAAGGGTTTTTTCCCCGCTGGGCAGGCTTATTTACGAAAGCCCCCTTTACCGTGATGTCTTTCCGGGGCCCTTCTCGATGCCGTGGGACGTTCGCGGCGCCGGCCGCCGGGCCTCGACCGGTCTGCATGTCGGACTTATCGAGGCGACCGCCCCGCGCCTCAAGCGTTCCGACTCCGAGCGTATTTTCATCATCCCGATACGCGGCCGATGAATACGCTGTTGATCGTTCTCATGGTTTTGCAGAACCCGCCCGCGGCATTCGAATACCGGGCGAATTCCCCGGCGGCCCTGTTTCCATTCGTCTGCGCGATTTCAGACCCCGCCCTTGTCAATACCGGAAATCCCGCTCATATTCCGCTCCGGAATTCGTTTCATTTCGGCATTTCGTACGCCCGGCCGTACGCGCTTGAAGGGCTGAACGCCGGCACGACCCATGCCGGGTATTCGGACGGAACAAACGGCATTGAGGGCTTATACTCCCTGTTTGGAACTGACGAATATCGTGAGCGCGGATTCGTGCTGGGCGCCGGCAGGCGCTTGCACCCGCGAATGACGGCGGGAGTCGTTGTGGCGCGCCACGATCTGTCCATAGACGCCGACGGATACTCGCGGCGGCATTCTCTCCTCGATTTCACCGCGGCCGTCATCATAATGCCGTTCGAATGGCTGCACGCCGGTTTCATCCAGGAAAACATACGCTCGGCCTTCGACGAGTCCGACGGGCTCGTTTATCCGTCATGGAGCGCCGGCGCGGCGGTCCTACCGGCCAGGGGGATGACGATAGCCTGGAACCTCAACCGTGAATACTATGGCACGATCAACAGCGTATCGCTTTCGGCCAACCTGCTCCCCCGGGTCGGCATCCGGGTGGGCTATGCGCGCGAGATATCATGCTTTTCCGGAGCGGTGCTCTTCAGCCTGGGACGCCTTGTCGTCTCCTATGGCATCCGGCAGCATGCATATCTTGGCGCGACCCACTCCGTAGCGGTCACGGCGCTTTCAGCGGACACGTTTTTCGAGGAGATCCGTTATGAAACGCTTCGACGGCGGCGTAATAATACTCCGCCCGTGCGGAAGATCGACATCAACAAATGCGAGCTGGAAGAACTGGCCGAGATACCGGTACTGCGCGAAGGGATTCCCGAGCGGATTATAAAGTACCGCGAGATGATCGGGCCCGTCTCGCGCCATGCCCTGCGTCAGATCGGCCTGGAGGAGCGCGAAGTAAACGAGCTCATGGACCACGTCGAGGGACTCGCCGACGATCCAGGCCGGAAGGAGCGGTATAGCCGGTCTCCGGGCATCGGCCGGGACGCGCAGGCGTCCAGGCCTTTCGCCTCGAACGAGAAGCGGAAGGAGCTCTTCTCCAGGCTTGTCCATAGGGGCGTTCCCGCTTCCCTGGCCCTCAAGATCGCCGACCGTGCCCGCGATCTCGGCAGGGATGAACTTATCCGAGAGATTGCCGGCATGAAGGACGTACCGGAGCACATTAAAAAAGCGATCACCTCCGCATGTTCCGAAACGCGGTAACCTGCCTGCTCGGCTGGGCCATGGCCGCGTCACCCGCCGTCGGCGGGGACACCGGCCTGTATGTACGCGGTGAACACCGCATGGATGCACGCGATTATGAGAACTCCGCAAGCCGGTTTTACCGGCTTGC
>DATIKU010000045.1 GCA_035477215.1 Spirochaetota bacterium
CCATAAGATGGGAAGGGAGATCCCGAAACCTCGCGGAAAACTGATCTACGCCTGATCTTTTTCCCCTCTACTTCGTTGGTGGGCACCGTGGAATCGTGGAGCAACAAGGTGTTCATCAACGGGCGCATCATCGACGTGGAAAAGAGTATCGCCGAGTTCGCGCAAAATTTTAAGGCCCCTGTCAAGGGGCTTTTTTGCGGGGAGAGTACGTTTTCCCCTTGAAGTCACTTCCGATATCATGCCTTATGTCGGGAGGAACTGTGCTTCGAGGGGAGGGTACTTTCCTGGATATTAAATTGTATTGACTATTAATTTCACCCCCGCCACGATTATTCCATTATTCCGCTTCCCCTTGCCATGGCAGGAACGCCGGCGGCCGCATCATGGAAACCGCCCGACAATACGCACCGCATTTCGATACGGCCCGCGTTCCGGTTTTTCATGTATTTCTTTCAAATAAAAAATACCTATTAATCCTCCAGGAGGTCATCATGTCTTCACGAGCAACAGGCACATTTACCATGGGCAACTATTTCAAGGTGGCCGGCACTCGGCACGGCGACAAGGAGGCCGTCTACTGCGCCACGACGGACCGGAGGTTCACCTTCCGCCAGGTCAACGAGCGTATGAACGGCCTGGGCAACGGGCTGCTTTCGCTGGGCGTAAAAAAGGGCGAAGTGACCGCGTTCCTTTCCATGAACAGGGCCGAGATATTCGAGACCTACGGCGCCCTGGCCAAGATCGGGTCCCTCGGCATTCCACTCAACTACAGGCTCGCGCCCGCCGAGATCATCGAGCTGATCAATTTCTGCGATGCGCGGAATATCATTTTTGATCCCGCCTTCGCCGATACCGTGAATTCCATGCGCGAAAAAACGCCGGGGCTGAAGCGGTTCGTCTGCATGGGCGACACCGTTCCCGCTTTCGCACTTTCCTATGACAAGCTCGTCGCGGAATCGTCCAGGTGCGAGCCCGACGTGGACGTATGCGAGGAGGACCAGCAGTATCTTAACCTCACCTCGGGCACCACGGGGCTGCCCAAGGCATATCTCCTCACGCACTACAACAACGCCGGCGCCGGTCCCCTCATGGCGCTCGCGCACGACGTATCGCCGAGCGACGTGGTTCTCACGGTGTTTCCTATTTTCGGGCGCGTAGGGTTCGCCTGGTGCTCTATGGCGTTTTTCTGCGGCGCGCGTAACGTCATTCACCAGTTCGACCTGGCGAAGATGCTCGAGCTCATAGGCCGCGAAAAGGTCACCATCTCCAACTGGGTGCCCACCATCGCGAGCTTCGTGCTTTCCCTGCCCGATCTTTCGCCCTACGATTTCAGCTCCCTTCGCGCCCTGGTATTCGCCGCGTCGCCGTTTCCGCCCGCCCTGCAGGAACAGGTGAAGAGCAGGCTCTGCCCCAACATCTACGAATACTACGGCCTCCAGGAGAGCGGTGCGCTGGTGAGCATGGGACCGAAGGACAAGGAACGGAAGCCCACCTCGGTGGGAACGCTGCATCCCGGCGCCGACGTGCGCATCGTCGATGCCGCCGGAAAGGACGTCCCGGTCGGCGAGGTGGGAGAAGTAATCGGGCGCGGCGTGGCGGTGACCACCGGCTATTACAAGAACCCGGAGAAGACCTCGGAGATGTTCAGGGACGGCTGGTTTTACACCGGCGACCTGGGCCGCTTTGACGAGGACGGCTTCCTGTACCTTTCGGGCAGGAAAAAAGACATGATCATTTCCGGAGGGCAGAACATCTTTGCCGTTGAGGTGGAAGACACCCTTACCGGCCACGAGGCGGTCATGCAGTGCGCGGTGTTCGGCCTCCCGGACCAGATCTGGGGCGAGATGGTGTCCGCCGCGGTGGTGAAGATGCCGGGGAAGGAGGTGACCGCCGAGGAACTCATCGCATACGGTCGTGAGCGGATCGCCCATTTCAAGGTCCCGAAGAAGATATTCTTCGTCGACAGCCTGCCCATGACGCCCACGGGCAAGGTGAAAAAATTTATGCTTGTGGAACAGTACTCGAAAGGATAGGGTCAGGAATCATACCGTCGCCGGCAATGACGCCAGCGGCGAATGAATCGCGAGGATCCATGGAAAAAAGAGATACGGCGCTCATCGCCGGCGCGTCCAGCGGCATTGGCAGGGCCTATGCCGCTGAATTCGCCCGCCGTGGCTATGACCTTATCATCACAGGGAGGGGGAAAGACCTTCTAAGGAACATTGCGGCGGAACTGGCGGCGAGGCACAGCGTGAAGGTGAACGCGGTAATCGCGGAGCTCTCGAACGACCGGGACCTGGAGGCGCTCAGCCGGAAGGCCGGGAAGACAAAGAGCCTCACGGTGCTCGTCAACAACGCGGGATTCGGCGCCATGCGGGATTTTCTCGGGGAGGGATACGCCGCACAGGAGGCCCTGCTCAAGATCCATTCGCTTGCCCCGGTAAAGC
>DATIKU010000046.1 GCA_035477215.1 Spirochaetota bacterium
TGTTAACGCTCATAACGGCCGGCTGCGGCGGCGATGGCGGCGAGAAGGGGGAAACCGGCTTCAAGATAAAGCCGGGCAGCTTGACGGAATTGACGATAAATAATAAATCGTATTCAATCGATGGCCTTTCCTTAAGTCAGGGTCTATCTCCGTCCACCCATGCGATCATTTTTTCAGGCACGGTAAACAACCAGAATTACGTTGGTATCGCGGTAAACAACGATATTACGGTTGCAAACTCTTCGTGTCTCTATATCTATTTCAACAGTTCCGATATACCTTCATCCATAACTCTCGACTCCACGGACCCGAATCATATTTTGAAATACCGTAAATCACCAAGCACGACATTTACTCCATGGACCAATAATGGCGCAACGATAACGCTTTCATTCCTGAATAACGGGGATGGAACGTATACCATTCAGGATACGGCGATAACGGGAACCGTTAATTTCGGCGGAGATATCTTGACATCCGTTGATATTATCGCGCAAAAATATCCCTGACGGGGAGACAACCAATGGTCACCATAATCGGCAACAAGATAATAATCGACAGCTCGCGCGCGACGCTCGACGACAAGTCCTCGTTCGAGCAGGCGGTCAACACCATCATCGAGGGCGGCGCCACCGAGGTGGCGGTGGACCTCAGCAAAACGGTCTACCTTCCCTCCGAACTGCTGGGCTACCTCATGGGGAAAAAACGCTCTCTCATGGGAAAGGGCATGGACATCAAGATCATCGCCATCAGCGAGCCGCTCAAGCGCGTCTTCGACGAGGCGCGCATCAGCGGCTTCCTTGGCGTGTAGGCGCGGCCCCTACGGGCTTGCTCATCGGTTTTTCATCCTTCCAAGGACCGAATCCAGGTCGATACCGTAGTTCTCGAAGATGACGTTGCGCGCCAGGTCCCTCTGTAAAAGTGACACGTTGTAATCGACAAGGCTTTTAAGCTCGGCCTGCCTCGCCTGTATGTAGCCGTCGAGCGCCAGTTTAAGCTGGATCGCGCTGTAGCGTCCCTGCCCGAACTTACGGAGCACCCCGTTGTAATAATTCATCTGGTACTCGCGCGCCTCCTTCGTCTGCACGTAGACCTGGTAGAGCACCGCGCACTGCCTTACCGCCGAATCGACCTCGTCGCGCACCTCCTTTTCGAGCTTTTCAAGGTCGAGCGCGGCCTTCTGGTAGCTCACCCGGGCGTTACGCATGCGGGAATCGGCCTCGCTGTTCCCCAGGGGATAGGCGACCTCGAACCCGGCGGAGTACTGGCGGTTGACGTCGTTGAAGGTTTTTCCGTACGAGTCCCTGTTGTAGTCGACCGTGCCCGCGCCGAGGATCAGCTTCAGCGAGGGAAGCTCGTTATGCGCGGCGGCGCGGTACTCGAGCTCGGCGTTCTGCACCATGGTTCGCTGGTTTGCCAGGTCCACTCTCTTGAGCAGGGCGTCGCTCATGGCCCGGTCGAGCGGGATGTCGGGCGGCCTGGTGCTGAAGGTCTGCCCCAGCTCGAAGTCGGTTTTTCCATCGAGGTTGAGGATGCGCAGCACCGCAAGGCGTGCGTCGTAGACGGCCTTGCCGGTGAGGTCGAAATAGTTCTTGCTCTGCAGGACCTTGCCGTTCCAGTCCAAAAGCTCTTCCCGTTCGGCGAGCCCCAGGGCGAGTTTGCGGCCCATGAGGTTACGGATATTGGTGGTGCTTTCCAGGTTGATGCGCGTGGTGCCAAGTGTCTCCTCGGCTACGGCCACGTTCCAGTAGCCGACGAGCGCCTGGACCAGCAGGTTCGAGAGGTACAGCTTTACCGCGCGCCGCCTCATCTCGGCGGCATTGGCGATCATGCGCTCGTTCAACCTGTCGTTCTGCCCGAAGCTGTTCTTGAGTATCTCCTGGCTTAGCTTTACCATCACCGCGGACTGGTAGCCCTCTCCCCCCATGTTGATTGTTCCGATCGGCGCCGGCATTGTGATGCCCGCGCCCTTAATATTCTGATACAGCCCGGAAAGGTTTACCTGCAGGGTTGTTCCCGTATTGAAACGCCTCGAAAGCCCAACCTCGTAGTTTTTCTGCGTGGTCTCCGTCCCCTGGAACGTCGACATCGGGTTCTCGGGCGGGGTTTCGACGACGGCATAGCCGCCCTTGCCGTATGCGTACGTGTCGTAGAGCGCCTGGTATTTTCGAAGATCGGTATCGGAGGCGCGGTACTCCAGGAAGGCCTTCTTTATGTCGAGGTTCTGCATTAACAGATACTGTAAAACCCTGTCGAGTGTCAGCTTGAGCTTTTCGTCTTTTTTAATCTGCCCTGCCAGGCCCTCCCCTTCACGCAGGGATATTTTTTCCGCCGGCGATTCGGCCTCTTGACCGTAAAGTGGCGAAACAACGAGCAGTGCGAACATAACAAAACCCAATACATACATCGAACGCATCGAATCCTCCGCATGGGAAAGCTCGCTGGGGCCTTCCCTCTTCCTCAGGCTGGTCAACCACCGCGCCGGTCGGCGCGCAAATGGTCGCGATGAACTCAGAATATGTTCACAGCCGCCCGCACCTGTCAATTGCAAAAGGCGGCGTGCGAAGAGAAAGAATGTTTGCGCTCGATTTAACAAGGGATCACCGGTCAAACGACCGGGGGCCGTTCGGCCTACTGGCCGAACTGTGAAAGATAATGGATGATGGAGCCGATGTTCTTGGTCATTGACGCCGCGCCGAGCCGAATGGCCTCGCGCGGCATTCCGAAGACAACCGACGAGGCCTCGTCCTGAGCGATCGTCTCGGCGCCCGCCTCCTTCATCTCGAGGAGCCCGGCCGCGCCATCGGCGCCCATTCCGGTGAGGATGACCCCCAGCGCGCTCGGTCCGGTGATCTGCGCCACCGAGCGGAAGATGACGTCGACCGAGGGACGGTGCCTGTTTACGGGAGGGCCGTCGTTTATTTCCACATAGTAGCCCGAACCGTCATGCCGCAGCAGCATGTGCCGGTCTCCCGGCGCGACGAGGGCCATGCCGCGGTACAGACGTTCGCCGTGCTCCGCCTCCTTGACATAGAGCTTCGACATGCCGTTGACCCGGTCGGCGAAGGCCTTTGTGAACTTTTCGGGCATGTGCTGTACGATAACGATGCCCGGCATTTCCGCCGGAAGGGCCGAAAGGATCTCGGCGATGACCTCCGTCCCGCCGGTCGACGCCCCGATGGCAATGATCTGCTCGGTGCGGATCTTCGCCGTCTTCACCGACTTTTTCGGAAGAATGACATCGACCGTGAATTTTTTGTCCGCGGGCATCTCGATCTTCTGTTCCGCGACGGGGGCGATGCGCCGCTTTATCTTCGATCCGGCCGCGGAAACGACCTTTTCGATGAGCTCGTCGGCGAAGGTTTCCCATGCCGCGGTGTCGTCGAGCTGGGGCTTGAGGATGAAATCCACCGCGCCGGCCTCCAGGGCCTTCATCGTTGCGCTCGCCCCCGCGTCGGTGAACGCGCTTACCATTATCACCGGCATGGGCTGTGCGATCATGAGTTTGGAAACGAAGGTGATGCCGTCCATGCGCGGCATCTCGATATCGAGCGTCAGCACATCGGGCCGGAGTTTCCTGATCTTGTCGACCGCGACAAAGGGATCGAGCGCGGTCCCGACGACTTCCATTTCGCGCGAACGGGAGAGCGCGTCGGAAAGCAGTTTTCTCGTCACCGCCGAATCGTCGACAATCAGCACCTTTATCCTGTTCATGCTTTCCCGGCTATTCCGCGCGCGAAATCGACTTCGACCTTCCCCACCTTCTGCATCACTTCCTTTCGGGTCGATTTTTTCAAATACACCTCTCCGGTTTTAACATCCATCAGTATTTTCCGGGTATATTTCCCTCCGACGTCTATCTCCTCTATCTGGATGTCCTCCATCTCCATCATCACCCTGGCCAGCCGTATGTTATCGGCGGGAATGGTTGTGGTGGCGATGACACCGTCGAGCACCTCTCCGCCGCCGAAAATCTTGGCGATCATCCGGTCCCTGTCCGCACCGGCCTTCTCAAGTGACCGAATGAGCCTGTTTATGGCGGTGATTCCATATTTGGCCCTGCCGTCCTTCGTTATATCGGTCCCGGAGATGCGTCCCGGCAGCATGAAGTGGTTCATGCCCGAAACTCCCCGCTCCGGGTCATGCAGGCACACCGCTATGCACGACCCCAGCAGCGTTCCGATTATTTCGTCGCCGTCCGATACGTAGAATTCGCCCGGATGTATTATCTTGATGGGCTTGCCGTACTTCTGACTGTTCCTGATATGCATATTCCCTTCCGCCGCGATTCCGTCCCGTTTATTACGCGACGGCCCGCTAATTCACTCGTCTTTGTCCATCGCCGGCCCTTACGGTGTGATGCCTCACCGCCTTTCCGGCGTCTTTCTGTAAATTGTGTTTCGCACGAAAACGAACCTGTCGGTAATTCCCGTGAGGGTTTCCGAGTGGCCGACGAACAGATAGCCGTCATCCGCCAGGTACCTGTGAAAATTCGCGAACAGCCTCTTCTGCGATTCGCGGTCGAAATAGATGATGACGTTGCGGCAGAAGATTATATCGAACGTGCCCTTCATGGGAAAGCTCGAATCGAGCAGGTTGAGTCGGCGGAAATGGACCATCCGCCGGATGAAGTCCTTTACCCGGAACAGGCCCTCGTTTTCGGCAACGCCCTTCTGAAAATAGCGCTTCGCCGTCGGCATGTCTACCACTTCGAGGATGTCTTCCGCCCTGTATTTGCCCTCCCTGCCCCTGTTCAGTACCTGGGTATCGATATCGGTGGCGAGAATGCGTATTTCCGGGGTTTTCCTGTTCTCGAAAAAACGGTGCATCGTGATCGCGATGCTGTATGGCTCCTCGCCGGTGGAGCATCCCGCGCTCCAGATATTGATCTCCTTTCTGCCTGATTTCAATAATTCCGGGAGCACCTCTTCGGTCATGAAATCGAAATGTTTGTACTCGCGGAAAAAGTCGGTTTTATTGGTGGTGATGGCATTGATGAGGTTGACGATCTCCAGCCGGTAGTTTTCAATCAGGTAATCGTAGTAACCACGGTAACCGTCGATTCCGAGCTCCCGCAGTCGTTTCATGAGCCGCGACTGTACGAGTGCCCGCTTTGACTCATTGAGCTTTATCCCGCTCTCTTCGTATATGATTTCACTGAAACGCCTGAAGCTGTTGCTGTCGAGTTCAGTAAGTTGCGGCATTCCCCCCACCCGGTCCTATTCGAAAAGATAGACTTTGCCGAATCGTGGCTTGTTGCGGAACATGGCGTCTATGTATTCCTGCTCGAGTCTGGCGAATTCGGAGGCGTCGTCGTTCCTTCTCTGAAAGCGCCTCATTGCCGCTCCCGTCATCGTATAAAACAGCACCTGTCTGCGATGGCTCCCGCCGAGGTCCTCGGTCTCGACAGGTATCCGCTCGAGCGCGAAGTACTCCTTGAGAAAGCGAATATTGCTCTGGATAACCGCGTCCATATTCGGCATGCGCGAGTTGAGACTCCCCACACCGAAAAGCTTCGCCTTCAGATGCTTGCGATCGCCGCCGAGCTTCACGATCTCCCCTATCAGGTATTCCATCGACATGATCCCCTGCCTGGCGATATCGTCGGCGAAAATCCCACCGGTGCCGATCATCCCCGGAACGATGAAATGCCCCATGCCGCCGATACGCCTTGCGGCATCATACAGGCAGACGCACGCGCACGCCCCCGTCACCGTTCCGAGGATGCAATCCTCGCCAGTGGCGAAATAGTCACCGGGTAAGAGCGTGTAGAGCACCTTCCCGAACCTGTTTTTGGTGCTCTGAATCATCGCAGTGGATCAGGCCGTTCTCTCCCTTTCGAGCTCGGTCATCTCTTCGCCCGACATGATGCGGTCCACGTCGAGAATGATAACGAGCTTTTCCTCTATCTGGCCGATGCCCATTATAAAATCGGTCTCGATCTTCGCGCTGAAGTGCGGCGTGTCCTGGATGCTCTTTACCGGTATGCTCACCACATCCGAGACCGAATCGACGATCATGCCGATCATGCGGCCGCGCACCTCGACGATGATTATGACGGTAAAGGTGTCGTAATCGCGCTCACTCATCGTGAACTTGATCCTCATATCGACGACCGGAACGACCGAACCGCGCAGGTTGATAACCCCCTTCATGAACGCCATGGCATTGGGCACGTACGTAATCTGCGTCATGCCGATAATCTCATGGACCTTGAGCACCTCCACCCCGTAGGTCTCCCCGCCGATCACGAAGGTGACGTACTGGTTCTCCTCCTCGGCCCTCTCCCCCTTTCTGTCGATCCGCAGCCCCCTGATGTCGCTGGTCGCCTTTCCCTCTTCGAGTTTTTTATCCTTCATGTCGCTCATCGAATTCTCCTATCGAATGAATTTCTCGACGATCTTGAGGAGCTCGGCGGGCTGGAAGGGTTTTATTATCCATCCGGAAGCGCCGGCCTCCCTGCCCGCGTTCACCTTTTCGTTCTCGGACTCGGTGGTGAGCACCAGGACCGGGGTGAACCTGTCGATCTTGCGGAATTTCCTTATAAACGTTATGCCGTCCATAACCGGCATATTGATGTCGCAGATGCAGAGCGCGATGTCGTCTCCCGCCTTCCTGATCCCTGCGATCTTGTCGAGCGCGTCCTGCCCGTTCTCCGCCTGCTGAATCTGGTAGCCCATTTTTTTGATGGTATACTCCACGCTCACCCGGATGGTCGGCGAATCGTCTACGACCAGTATATGTTTCATACCAGCCTCCTTATCCCTGATTCTCAGCGCGACAACCCGCAGATCGAAAGCTGATGACGCACCGTTTCCGAAACGCCGCGTATGCGAAGCGACTTCGACTTTGCGCGCGCCTCCTTCCCAGCCGCGATCAGCACCTGCGCTATCGACAGGTCGACCCGCCGCGCCTCCGAAAAATCTATGACTATATCGGAATCGTCCCTGAACGCGTTCAGCAGCGCCCGGTGGAATGATTTGACGCTTCTGACGCCAGAATCTTCCCGCAATTTAATCATCGTCATACGCAACACCCCTTATCTGGATATCTCCTCGATCAGGCCGTGGATATCGATTATAAGCGCCACCCGGCCGTCCCCGAGGATAGCGGCGCCCGTCAACGCGCGCGTCTTCGTTATGTAATTCTCGAGGCTCTTTATAACGATCTGCTGCTGCCCCAGAAGCTCGTCGATCATCATCCCCGCGCGCGAACCGCCCGCCTCGACGATCACCACCAGCGACTCCCACGGGTTCTCGAATTCCGGTTTTATTCCGAAGAGCCGATACAGCCGCACCAGCGATACGAACTCGCTGCGCACCTGTACAACCTCGCCCTTCTCCTTGACCGTGCGTATATCTTCTTTCCGCGGCTGAAGAGATTCCACGATCGATAGCAGTGGAACGATGTAGATGTTCCCGCCGATGCGCACCATCATGCCCTCGATGATTGCGAGGGTAAGCGGCAGCTTGATCCTGAAGGTCGACCCCTTTCCCGGCCTCGTTTCGATCTCGACGCTTCCGCGCAGTGATTCGATGTTGTTTTTGACCACGTCCATGCCGACGCCCCGACCCGAAAGATCGCCCACCTTCCGGGCGGTGGAAAATCCGGGAAGGAAGAGGAACGAAAGGAGCTTTGCCTCGCCGGCCTCTTCGCCCGGCCGGAGCAGTCCCGTTTCCTCGGCCTTCGCCCGGAGCCCTCCCCGGTCGACGCCACGGCCATCGTCGATGACTTCTATGAATACGTTGCCTTCCTGATGATACGCCCTCAGGGTGATCGTACCCGTACGCGCCTTTCCGGCGGCCTCGCGCTCATCGGCTGGCTCGATGCCGTGGTCGATCGCGTTTCGTATCATATGCTTGAGCGGATCGTCCATTCGCTCTATGACGGTCTTGTCGAGTTCGGTTTCGCTGCCCTCTATCTCGAGCCGGATCTCCTTGCCCAGCGCGTGCGCGGTATCGCGGACGAAGCGCCGGAACTGCTCGAAGCTGGGCCCGATCGGGATCATGCGTATTGACATTATCTGTTCCTGGAACTCCCGGGTGGTCCGGTCCAGACCATACAGCGCGTTTTTCAATAAAAAGCCGTGTTTCTCGTCGAGCTCGTCGGCAATCCCGGCGATCGCCGACTGGCCGATCACGATCTCTCCCAGCAGGTTAAGCAGCCGGTCGAGCTTATCGGTATCGACACGGACGGTGCCGGTCTCGATCTTCTTTTTAATCTTATCCTGTTCGGCAAGAGCGAACTGCACTTCTCTCTCGGTGGCGTAACCCTTTGCTACGACGAGGTCGCCTATCCTGGTATTTTCGCCGTCCTGTGTTTTCAGCACGTCGTTCAACTCCACGCCGGTAAGAATTCCCTTCGCCACCAGGATCTCTCCGATGCGCTTCTCCCTGGTCTCCGCCTCGCCCATAACCGGGCTTACATACTGCCCGGTTATGTCCTCAACGATTATCGGATTGTCTCCCTGGACAAACATAAACACCTCGTCGATCTTCTGACGGGGGTTTTTCGTCTTGAGCACCAGGTTCCAGCCCAGGTAACATTTCTCCGGATTCAAAATATGGATGTCGGGCAGCCGCTGCCGGTCGATCCGCCGCTCGACCACAATACCGAGCGAGAAGAGATCCTCCATTATCATGAGCGGATCGGTCCCCGTCTCGAAGATATCCTCGCGGAAGGACGCGCTGATTTTAAAGTAGCGGTACCCAAGGTCCATCTCCTCTTCCTCGGGTTTTTTCTCCTTCGCCGCGTCCGGAGCGCGTGCGGCACCCGCCGCGGCCACCGTCCCGATTATCGCCTCGACCTTTTTCAGGAGCTCGTCCCTTCCGGCATCGAGATGAGGGTTCTCGCCGCCCGCCTCGATCGAGGCCCGTATCCAGTCCATGCCTGCGAGCAGGAGGTCGATGATCTCCCTGCCTACGGAAAGCGAACCGGACCTGACCATATCGAGCAGGTTCTCGAGCCTGTGAGTGAACACATACACGCTCTTGAAGCCGGCGATCCCCGAGCTTCCCTTTAAAGTATGGACATAACGGAAAATACCGTTAATGAGTTCCGGGTCCCTCTCGTCTTCCAGGCGCACCAGGCCCGATTCGAGGCTGGACAGAATATCGTCCGCCTCGCGGATAAACACGTCACGCAAAACCTCGGTATCATCCATGTCCCGTATCCCCGCGTTTCAGTATTGACGCATTCGCGTTACGGCGCGGCCACCGGCCGCGCACCGCCGTCAGAACTCCTCGAAACCTTCTTCCCTCAGGACTTCCTTGATGTCACGACCCGCGACGGGCTTTTTATCCTCCACGGGTTTGCGTCTTTCCGTCGTCGCGGCAACGGCTTCCCTTTTCGGCGCCGTTTCCGGCCCCCTGGGCTTCCTGACGGCGGCCGCCGCGGCCTTGAGATGCACCTCCTTGTGCTTGGTCTGGTACACGTTGCCTCTCGTTCCCTCGCTTATCTTGAAGCGTTCGACCATCGACTGCATCTCGCGCGCCTGGCCCGCCATCTCCTCGCTCGCCGAAGCCGTCTCCTCGACCAGGGCGGCGTTCTGCTGTGTCATGCTGTCCATCTCCGATACGGCTATATTGATCTGGTCGAGCCCCTGCTTCTGCTCCTGGCTGGCGGCCGCGATTTCGGAAACGAGGCGCGCCACGTTCTTCATGGCGCCGACTATTTCGCGGAGCGCGTCGCCGCTGCGGTTGGCGAGGTCGGTTCCGGTCTCGATCTTGTCGGTCGAGTCCTTGATGAGCGCGCCGATCTCTTTGGCGGCATTGCCCGAGCGCTGGGCGAGATTGCGCACCTCGCCGGCCACGACCGCGAATCCGCGCCCCTGTTCGCCGGCGCGCGCGGCCTCGACCGCGGCGTTGAGCGCGAGCAGGTTCGTCTGGAACGCTATTTCGTTGATGACCGAGATGATCTCTTCAATTTTTTTGCTCGACTTGTTGATCTCGTTGATCGACGCGACCGCTTCCATCACCACGCGGTTTCCTTCCTCGGCCATCTTCATGGTCTCGCCGGAGAGTTTGTTCGCCTGGTCGGAGTTGTCGGCGTTCTGTCGGATCGCGGCGGTCGCCTCCTCGATGGTGGAGGCGATCTCCTCGAGCGACGAGGCCTGTTCGCTCGTGCGCTGGGAAAGATTCTGGTTGCCGCCGGATATCTGGTCCACGGCCTGAGAGAGGTTCTGCGCCGCCGCCAGTATCTCGGAGATGAGCCGCTCCAGGTCGTCGGCCGCGGCGTTGAGCGCTTTGCCGAGCATGCCCAGCTCGTCGTTCTGGTCCAGGTCGATCCTCGAGGTGAAGTCGCCGCCGGCAAGCTTTTCGGCGAAGGCAAGGCCCTTTCGTACCGGACCGGCAACCGCTCCGGAGAGGACAATTGTAATAACTATACCCACTACGATGGAAGCAATGAGCAGGATGACGCTGATGATGACGGCCCGCCTCGATTCTTCCATCTGCATTTTCATATCATGCTCGGCGGATTTTGTCTTCGACTCTATCATCTCGTCGCTTTTGTCGCGCAGGGCGTTGAACGCGACAAGCCACTCGCCGCTCAGCCTTTTCGCATTCTCAAAATCCTTCTCCATGATCGATTTTTCAAACTGAACGCGAATATCCTGCGGCGCCGCCTCCGCCTGCTCCCATTCCCTTACGAGTTTCGTCTCCTCCTCGGAGAGGATCGTCTTTTTATATTTCTCGAACAGATCCATGTATTCGGCATGCAGTGATTTCGAGTTCTCCATTCTCTTTTTCACTTCGTCCCAGTCCCCCAGTCGCGCCGATTCATACTCTTGCAGCATATTGATTCGGAGCTGAAGGATATTCCGCACGGTACGGTTCATATACCGGACCGGCATGAATTCCTTGTTGTAAAAACGCTCGAAACGCACCGATGCATCCCTTTGCGAGATAATCCCCGATAACGCGATCACACCCATAAGCAATATTAATACAAGGCATGACAGCATCACTTTCAGCGAAACCCTGAGGTTATTGAACCACTTCATCGCCATCCTCCGTTAATCTCTTATTACGCGAAAATTACGCGCGACGAAAAACCGGCTTCTTTCCGAAATTCAATATGCGCCACATCCGTCGCAGAAAGGAATGTTCATGCCGGCCCACACCAGCCCGGGGAGGAAGGTACTTCAGCGATGCAATCCGGATATTGGTTTGAACCGACTTCCCTTTCGTCCACGGGAGGGATTACGCGCTATCGCCCTTCGGGGGCACCCGATCGCGAGGCAGCCGCCGCTACATCCCTGTGACAACCGCGACTCCACGCTCATGATCCTAAGACTGCCGCACGATAAAGTCAATCTATTTTGGAAGCCGTTTTTTCGCCGCCGTCTTTTTTCCCCGCATCCCAATAAGATGGGCGCAGCAGGAAAACATTAGCGCCACTGCAGAAAAACCGTTAGTCGGCCATCATGGAAACACTTACAGAGACGTTTACCTTCGTCGCCGGCTCCCGACCTCCCCGCCTCTCGATACGCCGCCGAAACGCCTAAGTGATTGACTTCACGCCGTAGTGAAGAAAGAATCGTCGCGAGGTTAATACGATGAAACGCATCCGCTCGATACCGTTCGCGCTGACGCTGACCGCCATTATATGCGCGCTTACACCCGGTTCGGAAAACCAGGCGAAGACCTCCAATGGCGACACGATCCACCTTTCGGGCGGCGCGACACTGAACCCGCGCGGGAGAACCGTATTTGCAAGTCCTCATCTTCCGCTCATCAACCGTATCGCCGCCGAGGAGGGCGTGGACGACTACCTCGTCCAGTGCATCGTCAAGGTCGAGTCGGATTTCAACGCGGGAGCGGTATCGGTCGCCGGCGCGGCGGGCCTCATGCAGATCATGCTCGACGTC
>DATIKU010000047.1 GCA_035477215.1 Spirochaetota bacterium
CCGGGACAGGGTGAAGATCGCCATCGGCGGCGCATGCTGTACGCAGTCGCTTGCCGATGAGATGGGTGTCGACGCGTATGGGGAATCGGCGGTCGCAGCGGTGAGGATATTCGACGGTTTTACCACCGCGTTAAAGACGGATTAATACATATGGCGGGAGGTATTATGAAAAAGACAGTGCTTGTGGTCGGCTGCGTTTTTCTGATCGCCGGCCTCGCAGGATGCGGCGAAGGAGGTGGTGGCGGGAAGCAGTATCCCCGCTTTGCCGGGGGCGACAATGAGATAATAGACTTTTCGTTTCCCGCGTCGTTGAATGCGTCCCTGGGCGGCGACGTGTCCGGCGTCATCAGCGGCGACACCATTTCACTCACCGTGCCGCATTCCGTGCCGGTCGACTCGCTTGTGGCCGACTACCTTACCAACAGCGTGACGGTTGAAGTGAACGGTGTCGTGCAGAGCCGCGGGATTACGGCGAACGATTTCGGTTCGCCTGTCGTTTATCGCGTAATCGCGGACAACGGCGATACGCAGGATTATACCGTAACGGTCGGTCGCGCGCCAAGCCCTGAAAAGCGGATAAGCTCGTTTTCCATAAACGGAGTGGACGGGAGCATCGACGCCGATGCCGGCACGATCGCGCTCGACCTCCCGGCCGGGACCGGCCAGTCGTCGCTGGTCGCGCTTTTCTCCGCGGCAGGGAAGAGCGTGACGGTGAACGGTGTCGTTCAGACGAGCGGAAAAAGCGCGAATGACTTCACCCGACCCGTAACGTACACGGTTGTCGCTTACGATGGTTCCATGCGCGATTATGCAGTGACGGTCCGCATACTTCCGGCTCCGTGGAAGGAAATCACCTCGTTCGCGTTTTTAGCGGACGGAAATCCTGGCCTCGGGATTGATGTGCCGGGAGTGATCGATAATTCCGACATATCGGTTGTCCTGCCGCACGGATCGGATCCGACCGCCCTTGTCGCATCGTATGCCACCACGGGAAAAAGCGTAACCGTGAAAGGTGAAATTCAGGAGTCGGGCGTCAGCCCCAACGATTATTCCGCGCCGCTCGCGTTCCTGGTGGCCGCCGAGGATGGAAGCACCCGCGAATACTTGGTGGCCGCCACCATCGCCAAAAGCGATGCGAAGTCGATCACGCGGTATCAGCTTGACGGCGAACCCGGCCTTATCGACGAATCTGCCCGCTCGATACGGGTTGATCTGCCCGCAGGAAAGAACCTCTCGAAACTCACCGCTTCATTTGTGACGACTGGCGTTCTGGTTACCGTAGACGGAAGGGAGCAGAAGAGCGGTCTTACCCAAAATAATTTCTCGGGCCCCGTGCATTATGACGTTACCGCCGACGATGGTTCGGTGCAAAGCTATGTCGTCGAGGCGCGCCGCACCGAGGAGTTGGCCGGGCTTTGGAATTTCGAATATCCGGCCGACGGTGAATATCTGATCAGCGGCGCGAGGCCGGTGGAGGGACTGTTCGGCAACGCGCTCTTCTTCGATGGGCGCGGCGATTACATGCTTGTCCCCGACAGCGACCGGCTCACCCTCGCCGATGCCGGTAGTATAGAGGTTTTCCTCAAGGTGCTGTCGCTCAGGGACTACGCCGGGATTGTGCACAAAGGAGTAAAGACAGACTTCAGCGACGAAACATATACTTTACAGCTATGGGGGAAGGACGGCACCCTGCGTCTCGGGATATTCAATGAAAAAGGCCAGTGGGCTTACGTGGATGCCGCGCGTAAGCTTGAAAACGGAGAATGGTATCATATTGTGGCTACCTGGAATTCTTCGGATCTGGCTATTTATATGAATGGGAAGCTGGAGGGCACGGTAAAGAATACCGTAGGAGCGGTGCGTGACAGCGCGGGCGGACTGGTTATAGGGGCCCAGCTGGACAAGAAATACAACAGCACCTACGGCAATCTGGGCTTCCATGGAATATTCGACAGAGTGGCGTTGTACGCAAGCGCGATGAACGCGGAAGAAGTGGCGAACCGGTATGCCGTTTACGAGGCGGCGGGAGGGACGGCGCTGACGGCCTATCTGCTCTCGGCGCCGTCGCGGAATACATCGCTCGTGGTCACTTCGCTTCTCGGGGTGATAGCGCTTCTGGTGCTCGTATCGGTGTACAACCGGCGGCGCATGCGTTCGGCCGGTTGATCGATCTTCGGGAGATGAATGAAGGAGCGGGCGCGATCAGCGCCCGCTTTCTTTTATTCTGAGCTCGAGATCGAATTCACCGAGGTATTCCTCGATAGTTGAAACCGTGTCGGAGTCGATCTCATCATCCGCGTCCTCATTAAGTTCTTCCGACTTCAGGGCCTGGTGGATGTAGCGAAGCAGGTCGTCGGGTGCGGCGGGGATATCCCCGTTCAGGAAACCCGGGTCCAGCTCGACCGCGTAGGTGGAATCGATGCGATTCTGGCCGAGCATCCCGAGCACGAGCAGCAATGCGTTTCTCGCCTTCCAGCTCCTCACGCTCAGCAGCTTGCTCATGTAGTCCATACTTTCCGACAGCGCCGCCTGGCTCTGGTCGACCCTGTGCGCGAGCTTTTGCGCGAGGGCAAGGGCGAAATCGGGATTGTTCTTTATCAGCGCCTCGAGGTTGTCCGCCGAGGCCTGGGCAAGGATGCAGCGTGTCTCACACACCACGGTTACCGTACGCTTCGTATCTCCGAGCAGGGCGAGCTCGTTGAATATCTGGCCCTGTTCCATGGACTCGAGGAACACCCGCTCTCCGGATTCGAGCTCCCTGTAGAAATTGATCCTTCCTTTTCTGATGAAATAGAAGGTGTTAACCTCGTCGCCCTGTCTGAATACGACCGCCCCGGGCTGATAGGCAACCTCCTTCTGCATTACGGTGGCGGGCCGCATGAAGAGCCGCCGTATCCCCTCGAATCCCGGAAGTTTGAGATTGAAGACCAATCCCTTCTTAAGCCTGTACAGGTAATAACGCGCGAGAAAGCGATAAAAGGCCGTCCCGGCGCCGATAAGCCTGACTATCGAACCCGTGGGGCCGTTCTGCGGCAGATGGTTTTCCCAGATGAGTGAAACGGGTATTTCGGGCGAGCGGAAGCTTCGTGTCTCGAAGTATATGGTCAATGCGCCCGTGGAGGGGAAGGGCTCGAATGTCCGGAGAAAGCAGTTCGCCGCCGTGATGTCGAAGGTTACCAGGTTCTCCTCGGTGTCATCGCGACGCAGGACGGCGTCGAAGATTATCGGAATGCGCATGGCCGAGTACTTGAAAAATGACGGGTTGACGGTACCGACCATCATGAGAATGAATCCGATCGAGGCCGGATATATGGACACTATCAGCACCCGCTCCTCCGACGCCATCTCCAGTCCCAGCAGGGAAATGAGCTCGTTCCTGAACGGGAACAGAATCACGGCCGCGATAATGAACAGCGCCGTCAATGCCCAGAGCCCGGCGCCTCCCTGCGATTTGAACAGACGGGCCCCGGAACCGGTGGGTGTCCCCATGGAATTCAGTATCCAGCGTTCATACCGGGGCTGGCGAAAGAGCACGTGCCAGTCTTCCAGTCGAAGCCCCATGCCGTCAAGCTGCGCGCGCTCCGGGATCATCTTGGCCCGGGCTATGAGCAGTTCGAGCGCCCCCACGGTAAAAATGATGAGCGGGCCGATCCAGTACGAGTGCGTTCCGCCACTGATGAGTAAAAGGTCAAACAGGCCGTGCAGGATCAGCGGTATGAAAACGGCGCGCGCCAGGTTCAGCATTCGGCTGGAACCGCTGTCACTTAGTCTCCATAGGCCGATGAAATAACCGATGAGCGCGCACGTGGTGAGGTGAAGAGGCACGGAAAAAAGGATGCGCACAAGAATGACCGAGGGACCGTAATTGGACGCATAAAAAACATTTTCGACCATGGAAAAACCGACTCCCACCGAAATGCCGCAGATAACGCAGTCCAGCAGTCGCATGGGAGATTTGGTTTTGATGATAAATAACAATGCGATCAGGGCGCCGAGCTTCTCGACCAGGGCGGCTTTAATAAACGCCTCCGTAACGATTGACTGTGTTGAGACCATCGAATTGATGAATGGCGCCAGCAGGATGATGATGAGCGCGAGGGCAATCCCGCAAAGAAGCGACTCGAGGTGCCGGGCGTACTCGGGGGTGATGGATTCCCGCCGGTAATGTTTGAAAAAATGGCGGAAGTAAATGAGATAAATCAGCGGTACGGGCAGGAGGGCTGTGATGAATGAGGTGAGCATGGCTGCTTGCGCCTGAAGCGTGACGCTGGCTTTCTCCGAAAAGGGGCTATACACCGGTCAACCCGGTACCGGCACTGGTATAATGATCGATATAATCCGGTTGAAAATTTAGAGAATATCTGCGGCAGGGATATGCAGCCTGGGGGCGCTCTCCCGCCAGCCTGGGAAAGGTGTAATGGAGTTGCCATCGATACTGCTTGACCTTTCCTTCCCGCAATGATATCATGGAATGATACGTGGATCGTTCGGGAATGAACCTGGGGCCTGCCCGGGTTCCGGTCATTTAACAAAACAGACAGGGAGAAGACACCCATGGCGCAATTAAAATGCAAAGCCTGCGGATATATCATAGACGAAAAAAGGCTCGGCGATGTCTGCCCCGCCTGCGGAGTTCCGAAAAAAGCTTTCGAGCCGTGGACAGATGACATGTCCCCCCGCAGAAGGACGCTCCTTGCGCTCAATCTTCATCCTATTGCGCTTCATTTTCCGCAGGCATTCTCGGCCATGATTCCGGTGTTCATCATTGCCGATCTAATGATGCCGCTTCCTTTCGGCTTCGAGGTGTCGCAGGCGGTGCGGCTGCTTTCGGTCCTGGTGTTCCCTTTTGCGCTTGCGGCCTTTGCCAGCGGCATTATCGACGGGATGACCCGCTTCAAGCGGCTGGGAGCCCCCTCCCTGGTCCGGAAGATCGTCCTTGGCTGTACATTTCTTGCCGCTTCGTTCCTGCTTTCGCTGGTGGCGATTCTCAATGAGGCGCTCGACCCGGTGCGCTGGTATGTCTTTGGCCTTGCCGTTCTCTGCATTGGCCTCCAGGTGGCTCTTGCCCAGATAGGGAAACACCTGATGTGCATCTACCTTCCGGGGAAATAGGCCCTGCCGGCATTTCTTTCCGTATCTTGAGGTTCCGGGGAATTATGACGATCATTAATATAACATCCCCGGCGAACAAAGAGGTTCGGAATGAAACAGGAAGAATTGCTGGTAAACGCGCTCGTTTCCAGCGCACGGGCCGAAATCGGCCGCGGAGTCAGGAAAGAGGATATATTGAAATCGCTCGCATCGCTTGTGGATTCCGAGCTCTACCGGAGAGTTCGCGAGCGGTTGTAGCTGCGGAGATCTGCCGAAAACATTGTTATCGAATCCTGCCCGTTTTCCCCGCGTTTCCAATCACCCTATGGCTCCGGATATGCCTGACTTGCACGACGATTCTGGAATTGATCGGTGTGGCGGGGAAAACCGCGGTGGCTGCGGACGCCATTTAAGAAGACAGCCCGGGGGCCCCGGGCTGTTGCGGTAAATCATCTTCCAGGATAAGCCAGCGACCAGGATCGAACTGGTGACCTGCGCATTACGAGTGCGCCGCTCTACCAACTGAGCTACGCTGGCGGAAACCCCTGATACGCGTAAGTCTCTATCGACAGGGCCTCTATTTGTCAAATATATTTATCGCATTCCGGCACTGGCCGGTGCCGGGTCCGCTTTTTGGGGAGCCGGCCGGCAGGCCTCTTCGTACAAAAAATACAAATATTCATTAACATAACGGAACCTTATTATTAATAACTCTTGACAGGATTTTCCGCATTTGTACCATTGCCCCTATGGGCGTATCGGTTTTTTCGGACATTCTTTATTAAATTTGCTTCATTCCAGGGAAATTTCGCGGAATTTCCCTGGTTTTGAGGCAACTCTATTAAAATCTTACATAAGGGGAGTGGGCCAATGAAGATAGTGGTTTTGGTCAAAGAGGTTCCGGATATGGAATCCAAATTCAAAATTATTGGCGATGCCAAGATCGACGAATCCCAGATTGCATTCAAGATGAACGACTTCGACGAGTATGCCGTCGAGGCGGCGCTTCAGCTCAAGGAGAAATTAGGCGGGGAGGTCGTTATCCTGTCCTCCGGTCCCGAGCGTGTAACCAAGGAAGTGCGCCAGGCGTTCGCGATGGGCGCCGACTGGGGCATCCACGTATGCGATCCGCAGATCGATGAAGGGGACAACTTTGTCGTCGCCGGCGCGCTGGTGAAGGCGATCGAAAGCGTGGGCGGAGTCGACCTGGTGCTGACGGGCGTTCAGGCGGATGACGATCAGGCGGCGCTTACGGGAGTTTTCGTGGCCGATATGATGAACTTCGTGCACTGCACGAACGTCGTTAAAATAGAAGTCGGCGGCGACCAGAAGGCGCTCACCGTCAACCGCGAGCTTGAAGGCGGCCTTAACGAGGTTCTCGAAATGGCCATGCCGGCGGTGCTTAGCATTCAGTCCGGCATCAATCAGCCGCGGTATCCCACACTGCCCGGCATCATGAAGGCGAAGAAAAAGAGACTGGATCTCAAGAAGGCCGCGGACCTCGGCGTAAGCGCCCTTGGCGAAGCCGGCTCCAAGACCAAGTTTCACAAGATGTACTTCCCGGTTTCCGAACACAAGGCCGAGATCATCCAGGGAGACGCGAAGGCCGCGGCGAAGACTCTTGTCGACAAACTCAGAAATGAAGCGAAAGTGATATAAGGGGGTGGATGCACATGGCCAGAATACTCGTAATAGCGGAACAGAGAGACGGTAAGCTGAGCGAAGCGACTCTCGAGCTTTGCAAGGCGGCGAAGGAAATCGCTTCGGGACTGGGCGCGACCCCTGCGGCTGCTGTATTTTTTAAGGACGACAGCCTCGCGAAAGAAGTCGCAACCTATATTCCCGAAGTTTTCGCGGTTGTTGACGGAAAGCTCGGCGCATACGACGCCGACTACTATTCGCAGGCCGTAAAGGCCGTTGTCGAGGCTAAGGACGTCAAGGGCGTTCTCATTCCTCACAGCTACGACGGTGTTGACTATGCCGGAAAGGCGGCGCTCGCCATCGGTGCCGGTATCGTCTCGAACTGCAACAAGGCCGTTGTCGAGGGGGGGGCGGTCGTTTTCACCCGCAATACTTACAACGGAAAGATCCAGGAGCAGAAATCGGTAAAGACCGATAAGTTCGTCGCTACCTTCGAAAAGGGTGCCTACGACAAGGAAGCCGCCGGCGGAGCGGGCAGTGTGACCGCCGTCTCGGTATCGCTCGTCGATTCCCGCCGTAAGATCAAGGAAATCATCGCAACCGTTGCCGGCTCGGTGGACATCAGCCAGGCGAAGGTCATCATTGCGGGCGGTCGCGGAACCAAGGAAAAGGACAAGTACAACGATGTCATCGTCAATCTCGCCAAGAAGCTCGGCGGCGAGTTCGCGGCATCCCGTCCGGTCGTGGACGCGGGCTGGACAGACGCGGCGCGCCAGGTGGGGCAGTCGGGCAAGACCGTCGCTCCGGTGCTCTATGTCGCCGCCGGCATCTCCGGTGCCATTCAGCATGTTGCAGGCATGAAGGGCTCGCAGTGCATCGTAGCCATCAACAAGGACCCCGAGGCGCCGATATTCAACATCGCGACCTACGGGATCGTGGGAGACCTCTTCGAAGTCATCCCCGCGATGATGGAAGCGCTTGGCTGAGCCGTTTTACGGATTGGAACAGAGAAGGGCCGCGAAACAGTCGCGGCCCTTTTTATTTCGATGCAAACAATGTCTCGTTGCAAATGCTGCGGGTGGCGCGTCAGAACGTGCGAAACATTACCCCGGATCGGATTACCGCGCCATAAAGGTGGTCCGAGGCCTCATTGTCCTTGCTGAAGGCGGTGAGGCAGCGTTCGCCGACCAGCGAGACGAATATGTCGGTGAACCGGCCGACGGCAAACTTGATCTCGAAGCCACCGGCGATGCCGAACTGGGTATTGTTGATGTATTTTAAAACATCGACATCGATATCGCCAAACTCGATGGACGCGGTCAGGTAGTGGGTCAGATTAAAGCCGGCGAGCAGGCCGAAGGACAGGCGCCGCCAGTCGGCGGTGGCGAGGAGCATGAACGGAATCGATACCCCCTGGATTTTGGCGGATCCTTCCTCTTCGTATTTAAAATCGATCATCGAGTACCAGAGGCCCGAGTGAATGCCGAAATGGCGGCTGGCCATCGCTTCGAAGACCAGGCCGCCGCCCAGCGCGACTGATGACTCAATCGCACCAGGGCCGTCGCCGGCGTTAGCGACGTCATAGGTGCCCGCGAGCGCTCCAATGCCGAATGAAACCCGCGGGGCTGACGGGATGGGTTCCTCCGCGCCGATCGCCGACGCGCAGAAAACGATCGCGAGGGCCAGGGCAGATGTCCATGCTGCGAAAGGCCGCCTGTTGTACATGGTCCCGGATTTCATGGCTTCTCGGTCATTATACAGGTTCCGTTGAAAACCGAGCCCTTTTCGATAAAAAGCTCGGGACAGATCAGATCGCCGTTGGAGACGCTTTTGTTGAAGAGTTCTATCCTCTGCGTCGCCTTGATCTTTCCGTTGAAGGCCCCGTTTACCGATACGACGCCCGACTTGACGTCGGCGCTTACCCGGGCCTCCTGTCCGATCATCAGATGGCCCTTCGTCTCGATCTTCCCCTCGAAAAAGCCCTTTATTTTCAGCGAGCTCTTGAAGATGAGTCTGCCGCGGAACTCGATATCGTCGGCGATGACGGTGGTTATTTTATTCTCGTCCTCGACGATCTCTCGTATCTCGTTCATTCGATGCTCCTTTTCGTGATTGTCCCGGATATTAAATGAACACCCCGCGGGGCGGTGTCAATACTATTTCAACAACGCCGCGTAGTATCGCAGCGGCGCGGGCGTATGTCAAATTAAAAAGGGCTGCTTTGGCGGGAATGTGAAATAATGCAAATACATCCATCTTAATTAATATACATACAATGCAGGTTAATATACAAATAATAATATATGGTGATATACGACAAAATAGTAAAATCTACTTGAAAAAGACGGGAAACATATAAGCATTGGCCAGATCTCGGACGCGCCGGTTCCCGTCCCGTGGAACCGGCGCGCGGGATCGGACAAATACGGCATCTTACAATCGAGGAGGGCGTATATGGCAAGCTTACTGGTCGAGAAGCGCGATATTGATTTTATCCTGTACGAACAGTTTGATATTCTGAAGCTTACTAAAAAGGACAAGTTCAGCTATTTTTCGAAAGACGAATTCGACATGACGATAGAGCAGGCGCTCAAGTTCGCTGAAAACGAGCTGGCCCCCATCAACCAGGACGGCGACCGCATCGGCGCGAAATGGGACAACGGCAAAGTGACCGTTCCCCCGTCGTTTCACGGGCCGCTGAAGACCTACGGAGAGGCGGGCTGGGTGTCCGCCGCCGACGATACCGAAGTGGACGGACAGGGGCTTCCGATGTCCGTGTTCACCGCATGTAACGAGATGTTTCACGCCGCAAATACCGCCATCAATCTTTATCCCGGTCTCGCCCACGGCGCGGGGAAACTCATAGAACTCTACGGAACCGACGAACAGAAGAGAAAATACCTCGGCAAGGTGTATTCGTTCGAGTGGGGCGGCAGCATGTGCCTGACCGAGTCGGGCGCGGGAAGCGATCTGGCGCACATCGCGACGAAGGCAGCGCGGATCGACGACACGCATTATAAAATCTCGGGACAGAAAATATTCATCACCGGCGGCGATTACGACGCCAAGCCCAACATCGTGCATCCGGTGCTCGCGCGCCGCGAGGGCGATCCCGAGGGGATCAAGGGGATATCGATCTTCATCGTGCCCAAGTACAGGGTAAACGACGACGGTTCGATCGGCGGGTACAATGACGTGGCGTGCGCCGGTATCGAGCACAAGATGGGAATCAAGGGATCGGCCACATGCACTCTCAGTTTCGGAGACAACGGGGACTGCATCGGCGAGCTCCTGGGGCAGCCCTGTCAGGGCATCGAGGTCATGTTCCACATGATGAATGAGGAGCGGCTCAATGTCGGCGTACAGGCGCTCGGCATAGCTTCCACGGCGTACCTCAATGCGCTTAAATATTCACAGGAAAGGCTGCAGGGAGCCGACATCCGCCTGAAGGGGAAATCGACCAAGCTCCTCAACCTCATCAAGCATCCTGACATCCGGCGCGGGCTTCTCTGGATGAAGTCCTACGTTGAGGGACTCAGGGCCCTCAACTACTACGCCGCTTTCTGCATGGACCTGCGCAATGCCGAGACCGACGAAGCCGTGGCGAAGACCGCCAACGGGTTCCTCGAATTCCTCACGCCGGTCTGCAAGGCCTACTCCAGCGATATGGGATACGACGTCTGCGAGCAGGCGATACAGATTTTCGGCGGCTATGGTTTCTGCGGAGACTATCCGGTGGAACAGTTCGCGCGTGACTGCAAGATCACCTCGCTCTACGAGGGCACCAACGGCATCCAGGCGATCGACCTCGTGGGCCGGAAGCTCTCGATGGCCAAGGGCGAGTTCTTCAAATATATCGTAGGCCAGATGGAAAAGACCATAAACGAGGTGGGCGCAGACATGGCCCTTCAGAAATACGCCAATCTGACAAAGAAGGCGAAGGACGGTATGGTCGATTGCGCACAGCACCTCATGGGGCTCATGCAGCAGATGCAGATTCCCGAGGCCTTCGTTTCGGCTACGCCGTTCCTCGAAGTGGTCGGCGACACGATACTCGGCTGGATGCACCTGTGGCAGCTTTCCATCGCCCATAAAAAACTCGGCGAGATATTCGAGAAGGCGAACGCGGTGACCGAGGATGAGAAAAAGGCCTTAATCAATGATAATCGCGAAGCCGCCTTTTATTCCGGCAAGGTGCATTCGGCGCGCTTTTTCATCTCGAAAATCCTTCCCCTGCAGGAGGCCAAGGTCAAGTCGATTAAGGACGACGATTTCGCCGCTCTCCAGATCGAGGAAGTGGCCTTCAGCGAAGTGGCCGTTTCTCCGGCAAGCGTATAAGTCCGGACAAAAACGGGCGCGCGGCGCGATGTCGCCGCGCGCCCGATTCGTTCCGCCCGTCGTTCGAAAAAATCCTTGCAATCCCGTCTCCACTCCGGCTAATGACATCCGGCGGCCGTGAGCGCCGAATGCCATTATTCCGGATGAATTCCATGGAAGAAATATTAAACAAAGCGAACGAACTCGGCCTGATGATCCGCGGCACCGATCTGTACAGGCGCTACGAGGAGCTCTCCGTAAAAATGGACGCAGATGATGCCGCGAAGAAGCTCCTCGAGGAATACGCGCGTGTAAGCGAGGAGCTCTATGTTAAAGAGTCATCGGGCGGTCCGATCGAGGTCGATGAAAAAAAAGGATTCCAGGAACTTACGGAAAAAGTCTCACAGAACCAGCTTATAAAAGAATACATCGCAACGCAGAGCTATTTTCTCAACCTGATGATGCAGATACAGAAGATCATCAGCGAGCCCGTGGGCGAGCCGGTCGAACAGGCCCGCATCATCAAGCCGAATTCCGGCGGCAAGATCATCACAGATTTTTAGCGGCCGGAGAAGCTCGCGTATCTCCCGCCTCCCCCGGAACTTTTCGTATTTTTTTCATTCATCCCCGCCCGATTCCCGGAAATTGTTGATTTTTAATCACGCGCCGGGCGTATTAATACCAGAACGTACCATCGAGCAGCAATACAGGAGCGACCATGTCCCCGTATCTGATAATCGCCGTGTTCGCGATACTTGTCATCAATCTCATACTTCTGTTGTTCGTCCTCGTCCGGGGGGGACAGCAGGGCGGAGCGTACATCGAGCAGAGACTCGCCGCGCTCGAGAAAAACCAGGAGCGCGCCGAGCAGGGAATAAAAGAAGAAATTGCGCGCGGCAGGATGGAGGCCGCCGCCAGCGCGCGTCTGGGCAGGGAGGAGGCCTCGGGTTCCCTGCGGCTCTTCAGCGACTCGCTCCTTGCGCGCATGAGTGAGATCGCCGGTCTGCAGAAAAACCAGCTCGACACCTTCTCGCAGCAGCTTGCCACGCTTACCGCGGCCAACGAGACCAGGCTCGAGCGAATGCGCGCCACGGTTGAGGAGCGCCTCGGGTCGCTGCAGGACGATAATACCCGCAAACTGGAACAGATGCGCGCGACGGTGGACGAAAAGCTCCAGTCGACGCTCGAGAAGCGCCTGGGCGAATCGTTCAAGCTGGTGAGCGACCGGCTGGAACAGGTATACAGGGGGCTGGGTGAGATGCAGGTTCTGGCCTCGAACGTCGGTGACCTCAGGAAGATGCTGACCAACGTCAAATCCCGGGGGACATGGGGCGAGATTCAGCTCGGAGCGTTACTCGACCAGATACTCACGGCCGAGCAGTACGAGTCCAACGTTGCGACAAAACGAGGCAGCCGCGAGCGGGTCGAGTTCGCCATTAAGCTTCCGGGCCGCGGCGAGGACGAATCCGGGCCGGTCTGGCTTCCCATAGACGCCAAGTTTCCACAAGAGGATTACCAGCGTTTAATTGAAGCCCAGGACCAGGCGAATGCCCGGGCCGCGGAGGAGGCCGCGAAGGGACTCGAATTGCGGATAAAGGCGTCCGCGAAGGACATCAGGGAGAAGTACCTCAACCCTCCCGAGACCACGGATTTCGGGATCATGTACCTGCCCACCGAGGGGCTCTACGCGGAGGTAATACGCAGGAGCGGTCTTACCGAAACCCTGCAGCGCGACTACCGTGTTGTCGTGGCGGGGCCCACCACGCTCGCCGCGCTCCTGAACAGCCTGCAGATGGGGTTCCGCACCCTCGCCATCGAGAAACGCTCGAGCGAGGTATGGGCGCTCCTCGGGGCGGTCAAGCTGGAGTTCGGCAGGTTCGGCGACATCCTGGACAGGACGCAGCAGAAGCTCCGCGAGGCGAGCAATACGATAGAGGACGCGGCGCGGAAATCGCGTACCATCGAGCGCAAGCTTAAAAAGGTACAGGAGATGCCCGTCCTCGAGACCGCCGGGTTGCTGGCCGAGGACGACGAGGGCGAGGGAGCGTGAGGGATAAAATCCCCCCGCCTCCCTTCGACGAGCTCAGGACAAGCCGGCGCGCCACTTTTAGTAAAGTGGGCTCCTGTTTGATGGGCTAAATGAAAATTCTGTATTGGACCAGCCGACCAGTTCCATGAATAAGGCTCCCCTTCAGCAAAGGGGAGCTGCCGGGGGCTGAGGGGATTCCACATCGACAAGGAGAACAGCATGACCATACCGCGCGTATTGACCATAGCGGGTTCCGACTCCGGCGGCGGCGCCGGCATACAGGCCGACATCAAGACCATTACCGTGCTTGGCGGCTTCGGTATGACGGTTATCACCGCCCTCACCGCGCAGAATACGACGGGAGTGCAGGGCGTGCTCGACATCCCAGTTGAATTTATCGAGCGGCAGTTCGATTCGGTGCTTTCGGACATCGGCGCCGATGCCGCCAAGACGGGTATGCTCTCCTCGTCGGAGATCATCAAGGCCGTGGTGAGCAAGATCAGGGAATACGGCATCGACCGCCTGGTCGTGGATCCGGTCATGGTCGCCAAGGGCGGCGCGCACCTGTTGCGCGACGAAGCGCGTGAGAGCCTGATGAGGGACCTTCTGCCGCTCGCGCTCGTGGCCACCCCTAACGTCCCCGAAGCAACGGCACTGTGCGGCCACCCGATCGAGTCGGTGGACGACATGAAAAAGGCCGCACGCAAGATTCGCGACATGGGGGCTCGAAACGTCGTGGTGAAGGGCGGCCACTTGGACGGCGATGCGATCGACATCCTCTTCGATGGAAAGGACTTCCACACGTTCAGCGTCGAACGCGTTGTGACCGGGGATACACACGGCACCGGATGCACCTATTCCGCCGCAATAGCGACGGCCCTGGCGCGCGGTGAAGAGGTGTACGGAGCGGTCGAAAGCGCCAAGCGATACATCACCGCGGCGATCCGGAATTCGCTGCGGCTGGGCAGCGGGCACGGTCCGACGAACCATCTGTCGCCCATTTTATCCTGATTTCGGCTCTTTGTCTTGGCCCGGCCCTATATCGGCAAGGCGGTTGATCCGCTCGAGCAGTCTTCCCGCAAGCGTTTCCTCCTCTGCGAGAACAAGCGAGAGCGCGCCTCGCGGGCACAATTCCACACAGCGGCCGCATCCCTTGCAGTCCGGTCCCATGACCGGTTTGCCGTTTTCCATCCGTATCGCCGCCACAAAGCACCGTTCGGCGCAGATGCCGCAGCCGTCGCAGGACGCGGCATCGAGCGTGATCGATATCCCGGGAAGCCGCCGGTAGGCCCTGTCGAGGTTCGGTCCGCGCCGCTTCATGTGCGTTCGGTAAAGGCAGCAGCAGTCGTCGCAGAAACAGATGAACATCAGCCGGTTGAAGGGAGTGAGCATGAAGGCCAGCGGGTCGATCCACACGTGGGCCACGTTGGCCACCAGCCCGGCGTCGGCTGCATTTTTAACGTGCCCGAAGGCCTCGTCGATAGTGGCCCGGTGTCCGTGCGAGGGATGCATCCGGCCGACGGCGCTGCCGAGAGCCATGCATCCGATGGTTTTCGGATGGTTTGCGCAGTCGAGTTTTCCGCGGCATATGCATTCGTCAAGGATAAATATCTCGGAAGCCCCGCGTATCACGCGCTCCACGAGGCGGCGGGGAAGGGGTGCGCTGTCGGGAGCGGGGAGCGATACGTTGATCGGTATGGCCGTTACCTCGTTATGCGGATATGCGAAAAACGGATTGATAATCCATTTGAAAACTGGGAAGGCGCTCAGGCGCTTTGCCGCAACGA
This sequence comes from Spirochaetota bacterium, assembly GCA_035477215.1. NCBI lineage: Bacteria > Pseudomonadati > Spirochaetota > Spirochaetota bacterium. Next base: position 14,866 of record DATIKU010000047.1, read on the forward strand.
TGATCGGCCATGACAGCCAGACAGCGGTTTTAACGAATCGTCGTCCGGGGCCGTAGCGGAACGGGTTCATGCTCGCCTCCTCATCGGTCAATTACTCCCTTTTTCAGCGGGAGCCACCAGGTAAAGCCGAAGAGCATCGTCTTGATCACCGTAGTACGCGCGCTGATTCCTTTCGGCAGCGCTATACGCTTAGCGTGGGGTATCTCGCTGGCATGCAGGACCAGGAGGCCGATAAGCACCGCGCCGATCAGGGCGGTGTTCGGAATAAAATAAAAACCCGTCAGAACGATCAAATAGAGGCCGATTGCGCCGGCCATGAGCATGTACCAGAAGGGCTTTTTGTTGAACATGGTCATCTCCTATTCGAAATTAATGCGTTCCCGTATGCGGCCGACGATCTCGTCGATCGCCGCGTTGACGTCGTTGATGCTGATCCGCGTGGCCCCGGACGGACACACCGCATCGCAGCGCCCGCAGGCCTTGCAGAGCGCCGTGTCGTGCGCCGGGAAACCACCGCTCATCGAGATCGCACCCATAAAGCACTCGGTGACGCATGTCCCGCAACGCGTGCACAGGGACCGGTCGACCGAGATGCCGACGCCCTTCAGGGGCACAAGCGACGCCGAGGCGGTCGCCGGAAAATATTTTCCGGAATTGAGGATGGTGCAGCAGCAGCGGCAGCAATGGCAGATGGTGAGAAGCTTCCCCCGGTCGCGGACGCCCCAGATGAAATTATCGATCTTTACTCGGCCGGTCATCGGGATGAGGCCGTCGCGCAATGTCGCGTGCAGGTGGTCGATCGCTTCATCGACCGATACATGCCTGGCGATGCGTTCATCGATCTCCCTGGCGCCCTCCCCCAGCAGGGTGCAGCCCATCCCGACCGGATGCGCATCGCACTGACGCGCGTCGCGGCAGGTGCACTTGTTGATGATGACGCGGTGTGCCGAGCGGCGAATGAGCTCCTCCACTACGGCGACCGGAAGCGGGGTGCTCCCCGGGGGCGTGAGCGTTTCGTTGATCGGGATGTAGCTGACGTTAAAATTTCTGCCGCTGAAGAGAGGAAGCGTAAGGCGAGCGATAAGCCCTCCGACGACCGGCCAGGTCGTGGCCTTTGCGCTCATCCAGGTGATCGGCCATATCTTCGCCAGCACCGGGAGCCACCATGCGGGTCGTTGTGACATCTGAATCCTCCTTAATTAAACAGTACGGTGCCGCAATTCAGGCGTTCGATTTTCCCCGGCCTTTCCCGACCGCCGGGGACCCGCCGCGCGTCCTTGCGGCCGCGTGGATCGCCTCGTACATCTTTTCGTACTCGACCGACGCGTCGCTCCATGAGTAGCTGAATTCCATCGCGTTTCGCTGGAGCGCCTTCCACGATCGCGTATTGTGAAAACAGCGGATAACATAGCGAATCTTCTCGTACAGTGCCTTCTCCGTCAGCTCGGCGAATTTGAAGCCGTTTCCGCGCAGGCTTTTATCGTCCCATTCGACCACGGTGTCGTCGAGCCCCCCGGTCGCGCGCACGACCGGAATGGTCCCGTACCGCATGCTGTACATCTGGTTGAGCCCGCACGGCTCGTAGCGCGACGGCATGAGGTAGATGTCGAGCCCCGCCTCAATGAGGTGCGACAGTCCCTCGTCGTATCCGCGGAAAAGGCCCACGCGGCCCGGAAAAAGGCGCTTGAGCTCCGCGAACCTGTCGAGTATCCAGTCATCTCCCTGGCCGAGAAGGACGAACTGCAGATTTTCGTCGGCGAGCAGCGGACGAAGCGTGTCGGCGAGCACGTCCATGCCCTTTTGATAGGTGACGCGGGAGATGGTTCCCGCCAGGGCGGCCGCCGGGTCGATATCGATCCCCATTTTTTGCTGAAGCGCTTCCCGGCACGCCCATTTGCCATCGATCGTTTTCCGGGAATAGCGTGCGGGGATGAACGGGTCGGTCTCGGGATTCCACCTCGAGTAATCGACGCCGTTGGTGATACCGCGAAAACGGCCCTTAACCTTTTGAAAAACGTCCGTCAGATCGTAACCGAAATCGGGCGTTGAAAGCTCGTCGGCATACTTTCTGCTTACGGTCGTGACCGCGTCGGCGAAGAGCACGCCGCCTTTTAAAAAATTCATCTGGTTGAAGAACTCGAGCCCGTCATCGGTAAAAAGGCCCGGATCGAGCCGGGTGAGATGAAAGTGTTCGGCCGGAAAGACGCCCTGGTAGCCGGCGTTGTGTACGGTCATTACGGTGGCGCTTTTATCAAAAAAAGGATCGTTCTTATACAGTGTTTTATGGTAAACGGGGATCAGTCCCGTCTGCCAGTCGTTGCAGTGGATGATGTCGGGGACAAAACCGATGTCTTTAAGCGCCCGCATAACGCCGCGGCAGAAGAAAATGAAACGCTCGGCGTTGTCGGCGTATGCGGTGTGCCCGTCATCGTACAACCCGTCCCGCCCGAAATAGAATTCGTGTTCGATGAAGTATACGGGGACTTCGGGGATATGGCGTGACTCGAGTACCGCCGCCCACTTCTCGCCGCCGCCCAGGGGAACGCCGAGAGGCCCCCCGACAACGCGAAGCCCGTAGCGTTCCCGGTCCACAACATAATAGCGCGGCATGATGATCCGAACGTCGTGGCCACGGCGCGCGAGCGCCACCGGCAGGGCGTTGGAGACATCGGCGAGCCCGCCTGTCTTGGCGAAGGGATAGGCCTCGGATGTCGCGAACGCGATTTTCATGCGGGCTCAATCAGCGGCGGCAGATAGTCGTCCGGGGGTTCGTGGCCCAGAAAGCAAAGGAGTGTCGCCGCGACATTGGCCAGTCCGGGCGGCTCGGAAAAGGCGCGCATACGGTATTCGCCGGCGAAGGATGGGTCGTATACGATAAAGGGGACCGGGTTCAGCGTATGGGACGTCTTGTTGAGGGAACGCCCTGTTATTTTATCGGTCTTTATAGAGCCATCCGCCGCAAGCTCGTACATCTGGTCGATATTGCCGTGATCCGCGGTGATGAGCGCGAACCCCCCGCGCGCGGCGATTGCCGGCAGCAGCCTCGCGATGCACAAATCAACCGTTTCCGCCGCGATTACCGAGGAGTGAAAGTTGCCCGTGTGTCCCACCATGTCGCCGTTGGCGAAATTGAGCCGCAGAAAATCATAGCGGCCGCTTTTAAGGGCGCCGAGCATCGAGTCGGTTATTTCCGCCGCTTTCATCCATGGGCGCTGGTCGAACTGTACCCTGTCGGAAGGTATCTCCTCGTAGGTTTCAGTGTTCTCATCGAAGCGACCGCTGCGGTTGCCGTTCCAGAAATAAGTGACATGGCCGAATTTCTGCGTTTCCGAGACCGCGTACTGACGGCGGCCCGCGAGCGCCAGGTATTCGCTGATGGAGCTATCGATCGACGGCGGCCGGACCAGGTAATTGTGAGGAATTTTCAAGTCGCCGTCGTACTCCATCATCCCGGCGAATATGACGTCCGGACGGCGCATGCGGTCGAATGAATTAAAAGTCCCCTCGTCGAAGGCGCGGGACAACTGTATCGCCCGGTCCCCCCTGAAGTTGAACAGTATCACCGAATCTCCGTCCATCACGGGGCCCACCGGGGTGCCGGTGCCATCGGCAATGGTGAAGGCGGGAAGGTACTGGTCGGCTATTCCCGTTTCTTCTGCGCGAAAGGTCTCGATCGCCTCGCGCGCGGATTTGAATTTCCGCGCGCGTCCAAGAACGTGCGCTTCCCAGCCCCTTTGCACAATGCTCCAGTCCGCCTCGTAGCGGTCCATGGTGGTTACCATCCGTCCGCCGCCCGATGCGATTCGGTAGTCGTTTCCGTCCCGCACAAAGCCGGCCAGAAACTCCTCCAGCCGGTCGATGTAAATGAGCGCGGAGGTCTCGGGAACGTCGCGTCCGTCGAGCAGAATATGCACGCGGACACGGCGCACTCCGTCGCGGTGACAGGCGGAAACGAGCGCGAAGAGCTGGTCGATATGCGAATGGACGTTGCCGTCTGAAAGGAGCCCGATGAGATGAAGCGCGGCCCCTGTTGATGACGGGCGCGATACGAGGCGCCGCCAGAGGTCCGAAGCGAAAAGCGAACCCGAAGCGACCGCCGCGTTGACGAGCTTGGCGCCCTGGTCGAAGATCCTTCCCGCGCCGAGCGCGTTATGGCCGACCTCGGAGTTGCCCATGTCGTCGTCGCCGGGAAGCCCCACGGCATTGCCGTGGGCCATGAGCGTGGTCGCCATACCGCCGGCAATGAGGCGGTCAAGGCAGGGAGTCCGCGCGGCGAAGAACGCGTTCGTATGGTCCTGGCGGCCGATGCCGATGCCGTCCATGATAATGAGGACAACGGGGCCGTTTCTTGTCAGCCATGTGGATGGTTTGAGCTTTTTCATTCCAGCAATGCATCCATGCCGGTATCGCCCGGGGACGGTGACGTGCCGACAGAAAGATATCTAACAGATCGAGGTGAAGCTGTCCACCGAATTTTTCGACAGGCCTCGTGCAGTCGTTGCGGTGGCGGGAAGAGGCGTTTACGGCACTTACAGATAACGCTCGGCGAACTCTTCGGTCGATAGCAGGGGGACGTAATCGCGCGAAAACACCTTTTCGATCAGCATATGGACGCGCGCATTCATTCCATAAAGAATGAAATGCAGCCTGGCCTCGTCGGCGATCTTGAGCATGGACAATAGAGCGGCCATGCAGGCGGAATTGAGGTTGTCGACCCCCGCCAGGTCTATTGCAACGAGGTCGGGTGCCTCCTCGACGGAATGGCGCATCGCCGTCAGGAGCTTCGACTCGTCGTGATATTCAAAAATTCCGGAAAGATGGATTATCGCGACCTTTCTGCCGGTGCTTCGGGTTATTTCCATTTCGTTCCTCTATACGGATCATGAAATTAATTTTTCGAGTGTTTCTCGCAGGCGTCCAATGCGTTCCTTGCTCTCTTCTGAAACCGCGACCGGGTCATTCGCGCCGCAACCGGCGGCGTCCCCCGACAGCGAGGCCAGAAGCCCCAGGCATTCGTCCTCGACGCGGCGCGAGAGGAAGCGGATTTCCTCGCGGCTTTTCGGCGTCGCCGTCCCGGCCTCGACCCGGCGGGAACGCGCCGCGGCAAGCGCGCGTTTCGCCAGCGGGGGTGCCCAGCGGCGGAGGATCAGGTACGAGAAGTAGGGAACGAGCAGGTAGAGGTTCGCGGCGGCCATGCCCAGGGAATAGGCAAACATCTCCGCGCTCGCGCTTTTACCCCAGGCGAACCAGAGTGCATTGACGAGCGAGAGCGAAATGAAGAATGACGCCCTGCCGCGCGGTATGCCTATCGCTGCGAAACCGGCGGAAAAAAGCAGCACAAAAAAGAGAAGCGCCAGCGCGCGCGGATCGACCAGATCGGCGATCGTGCGCACCACCGAGGAAACGCTCTCCCCGAAGCGCCAGACCCCCCCGAAAGTATCCTTTATCTCCAGGAGCGTCTGCCGGATCTCCGCGAACATTGACGATGTCTCGCCCAGGATAACCGCCCCCTCGGCAGGCCCGGAGTGGAAAAAAAGGAAAATGACGGTGACCGGCACCGCGGCGATGGCGGCGAATGAAAAGCGCTTCATGGCGGGTCTTATGCCAGATCGATGATGAGTTCTATACAGTTTCCGCAGTCGTTCCATCTGGGTCTGCAGAACTGACGGATGATTTTAATGCCCCTTCCTCTGATGGTCAGTGGCTCCATTTCTGCGCAGGTATTCGAAGTTGTACCCAAGGCGAAGCCGGCCCCCTCGTCGCTTACACTGATATTGAGATGGCTCGGGTTTTTCGTTACGATAACCGACACCATTTTGTCGGGGTTCCATTTGTTGCCATGCTCCATGGCGTTGGTGACCGCCTCGTCGATAAGGAGATAGAGCTCGTCGCGCGAGAGCTTCGTGGACAGGCCATTTTCAAGTATTTTTTCGATTACCGCGTTAACGACTCCCTTTCGTGAGTCCTTGAGCGACGGGAACGAAACATTGTATATCTCTTCCGCTTTGATGTCTGGCATATCCGGTTACTTGCTTTCCCCGCTCATCGTGGGTCACCGACAAGATACTGCCCCGCTGATTTAACGGTTTGCAGGCACGGTCTTTATCTTTATCTGATCAACGGGGTTCGTAACATTTCGAATTGAATATACTAAATTCGAAATATAATTCAAGCGAAATTACCGAAACACCCCAAGTCATAATGACCAGTCGATTCAATATCGGAGAATCCTGGGTTAATATTCAGTAAGGGCGCCTAATTTCGTATATTTTATCTTTATAGCGCGGCCCGCATCCGGCGGTCTCGGCTTCGACCCGGAAAAAGCCATGTCGGGATGGGGAGATTCGAACTCCCGGCTTCTGCGTCCCGAACGCAGCGCGCTACCTGGCTGCGCTACATCCCGATATAACCTTCCCGGTATTTACTTCCGGCGTGGCATTATTTTTCAATCGTTTTTTTACATACTCGCGTAAATTTAGCCGCATGTCCGGACCGGTACCTTGCACCTCTGCCGTGGCTTTATGCAAAAAGGAGTGAGAAAATGATGAATAATCCGGATAAATGTTAAATATTAAAATAATGCATATAATATATTTACTATATTCAGCCTCCGGGAGGCCAAAAATTACTTGCCATATTTGGACCGGGCTGACTGAATACCGCAATGGCACCGGCGTCAGGTGAGGTACTGAATGGAATGCAATACCACGTTGCATATCGGTCAGAAGGGTGCATCTATTACTGATTCTTGAAAATCGATAAAAGCTTACAATCAATGAAATGGGCGCTATCGGTGAAGTACGATGGTGGAGAGTTTTGTCTTTTCGCTTAACCGCGTTTCCGCGGTTTTAATTCGCCGGCGGTTGGAAAGATCAGGAGCGGAAACTAATGAAGAATGGCGGCGATTCGGGGATCATCACCTCGAACATATATGACGGCGAGATATACAACAGGCTCAACCCGGTTGTCGAAAAGATCGCGGGAGTGCTTTTTCGCAACGTTGATTTCGACGCCGAGAGCCTAAAGACGCTCCGGGACTGCTCGTCCGAGAAGCGCCATATCGTCTATGCCTCCTTCCACAGCTCCAACATCTCGCTTCTCATCCTTTACAATCTGCTGAAGCGGCACGGCTTCGAACCGCCGGTATTTTCACTCGAATACAATCCTTTCATGTTGCAGACGGTATCGTTCGTCTGGAAGCGCATCGTCAAGCTCTTCGACCAGGTTGTGTTGAGGCGTAAATATAAGTTTGTCCTCGACACCGATCATGTCAGGGAGCTCATCCTCGGCGGGAAGGGTATAATCCTTTCACTCATGTCGCGGCGTTTTTTTATCAAGAGGTACATGGAGATCAAGTACGATTCGATCCTGCACCTGATCGAGGTGCAGAAGCGGATAGATACCCCCATATACCTTCTCCCGCAGATGATCTTCTGGAACCGCAACCCCGAGCGGACCGGAGGCAAGAACGTCATATGGACTTCCCACCGCGACATTCTAACGTCGAAGGCGACCGGGGACAAGGGGCTTATCTCGGGATGGATAGCGACCCTCAAGAGCACATCGCCAGCGTACGTTCGCATAACGAAGCCCGTCAGCCTGCGGGAAGAGATTGAGGCGTCGAAGTCCGATGATTCGCGGCAGATCGCCATCGAGGTCCGCAACAAGCTTCTCGGCATCTATCATCACGAAAAACGGACCACCCTGGGCCCTGTGATTAAGTCCCATCAGGAAATGATGGAGAAGGTGCTCTATCACAAAAACGTGCTCGATGAGATCGCCCGGCTGGTGCGCGAGGACGGGGCCTCCGAACGCAAGCTGCGGAAAAAGGCGTACAAGTATTACCGCGAGATAGCCGCGGACTATTCACAGGTGTATATAAGCTATTTCGCCAAATCGGTGGGCGTGATGCTCCGAAAGATATTCGACGGGATAACGTACGACCCGGAGTCCATAAAGATGCTCCGCGAGGCCGCCCAGAAGGGGCCGCTTGTTTTCACCCCGTGCCACAAGAGCCATATGGATTATCTCATCATCTCGTTCATTCTGTTCATGAACAACATGTTCCCCCCGCATATCGCGGCCGGGGTAAATTTAAGTTTCTGGCCGATGGGCGTGATTTTCAGGCATTCCGGCGCGTTTTTTCTGCGCCGCTCGTTCAAGGGATTGAAGCTCTATCCGGTCGTATTCAGGCAGTATGTCAAGACCCTCGTTTCCGAGGGTTACAGCATCGAGTTCTTCATAGAGGGCGGCCGCACCAGAACCGGCAAGCTTGCGCTGCCCAAGCTCGGTTTTCTGAACTACCTGATGGAAGCGATCGACGAGGGCTACAACACCGATCTCATGTTCGTTCCGGTGGCGATCAATTACGACCGCATTCTCGAGGAGCAGAGCTATGTCGCCGAGGTGAAGGGGCGCGAGAAGGAAACCGAATCAGTGTCGGCGATGGTGGAGAGCCGGAAGCTTTTAAAGAGGAAATACGGCAGGGTATACGTCACTTTCAATAAGCCGTTCAGCGTCAATGAGATAAGGGATAGCGGCGTCGAGAAGGAGCGCGTTCCTCTCGAGGTGGCGAATACGGTTATACGGCGCATCAACGAGGTTACCGTCGTCACACCGTTCGCGCTCACCACCACGGCGGTGCTGATTTCCTCGGTTAAGGGCTTCTCGCGGCAAATGCTCGTTGAGAGGATCCTGTGTATCCACCGATACCTTTCGGCGGCGGAAATTCTGATGTCCGAATCGCTGCACAATCTCTCGAACCTCGACGAAATAGTTGATTATGTTCTGAGCGCCTATATGGAGGACCGGATTGTGGAGGAGCTGCGCGTAGAGGGCAGCAGGAAGAAAGAAGTGGTGAAGGATTTTTACCTGCTGAGGGAAGACAACAGGGCCCGAATCGTTTTCTATAAAAACAGCATCATCCACTACCTTGTGCCGCTCTGCATTGCCTCGGCCGCGATTCTGACCTCGCGGAAGAAAGGCGACACGGGACATGCCGCGCTGAAGAAAGAATGCGAAACGCTCAGGCATCTTTTCTCCCACGAGTTCATCCTCCCCGTCGTTGAAGAGGACGGCCTTCCGTTCGACCGCAAAGTCTATGATCATATCCGCGCGGAAAGCATAGTCGCTGAAGAGGGCGGCGCGCTCACCATCGTTGATGACGGGGCGGAGACACTCAGGTATCACGCCAAGATCATACAGGAGTATTTTGAGTCATACCTCGTTGTGTTGCATACGGTACTGAACCAGCGCGTGCGGAAGCTTGGCAGGAAGGACCTCGTCGCCGATGTCAGGAAAAGCGGCGTACGGTTGTACCATACCGGCGAAATGCGACTCTCCGAATCGCTTTCAATGCCGAACTACGAAAGCGCCATTCGCAGTCTCGTCGACGACGGGATTCTCGTGCAGAAGGGCGCCGGTCAGAAAAATCCCGAGATAAGCATGGTCGACAAGGACCGCGCCCTCGAGCGGTATGGCACGGTGAAATCGTGTCTTGAGGTCATCGCATAACGGTAATGGTTCAGAATTCCCCGTTGGCGGACGCGTATTCCCCGAGCTCCACCCGCAGCAAGTTTCTCTTTTCTTTCAGCTGCTTGCCTGCATAAGTGTCACTTACCCGCAGGGGCGTTTCGAAGGTGTCGATTGTCTCCACCATGAGCCTGACCGGCTCCCGCTTCACCCTTGCTTCCCTGATTTCCTGCGACGTGGGAAGGATGATCGCGTAGATTGAGTAGGGCGTGTGGATGAGCGCGTGCCCGCGGCTGAGGTACGCGTCTGCGAAGCCGCCGTCGATGTTTATGGCGCGCCCGTCGGCCGAGGCGATCTTTTCACCTTTCTTAAAATCGACGGGAGTGTGGCCGTAGACGATGCGCCGGACGTCGAACTCGCGCATGATCATGTCCATAAAATCCGGTCTCTTGAGGTTCTCGCCCCAGTAGAGGAGCTTCTCCTTGTGGGTCGCCTTGTCGGAGAAAAAGTACCGCTCGAAAGTCTTCATCGCGTCCTTGCCGAAGAAGGGCGACTTCGGTCCGCACCAGAGGTAGAACATTATCGCAAGGTCGCGTTCATCCTGCTCCTTCCCTTGAAAATAATTCACACCGATGTTATTGATCATATTTTGGAGATAATCGAAGAGCTCTTTTCCCCGGCGGCCCAGAAACTCCTCGAACCTGCCGTCGGCCGTACTGGGTATCAGTGCGTGTATGTTGAGGATGTAGTTGTTGATATGATACATGCTTCCCCGGTCGAAGAAGAAGCGCATGATTGACTTGAGGCGCTCGCTGTTGGTGAACTGGCGCGCGAGGTCGTCGATTACCGCCGCCTCTTCCGCGCTGAGCCGAGGAGGGTTGTCGAGGTCAAGGGTGGGGAAATGCGTGTCGGTCAGGCCGCCGGTATGTCTTTTCCTTATCATGTCCGCCAGCCTGTCCAGCCAGAGGCGCGACTCCATGGCGAGGTCGGGATTGGCGCGGATGGTCTTTTCCTCCAGTTTGAACTGGATCATCGCGAGCGTCTTTTCAAGCTTGCGCGTGGACTCCTTTTTGGCCTTGAAGCTTCCTCCGACGTCGTCCGGATACAGGCGTTGTGCGAATTCCACCAGCTTCGACAGATCGATCCCGAGGCGCCCGATGAAATCCAGATTGTCGTAGCGTACGCTTATGCGCAACGCTTCCGCGATCATCGAACGGTTGCCGGCCGCGGCGCCCATCCACAATATGTCGTGGTTACCCCATACCAGCTTGACATACGGGCGTATCTCGCGGCTGTTGAGAATGCGCACGATCTTGTCGGGCTCGTCGCCGCGGTCGAATATGTCGCCCAGGACGATCAGGTTTCCCAATATCACCTGTTTCACGATCTTGCACAGCGCGGATATCACCCGGTCGGCGATAAGCCGGTTTTCGTAAACGATATTGGGTACGGGGAAGTTGAGTATGAGGTTTTCGAGGACCAGCTTGAGATCCCTGTTGATATTGTTTCGTATCTGGTCGAAGTCTCCAGCATTCTGGACGCGGTACTGGATTATCTTGACCAGCGATGATATGACGTCCTGACGCTCCATAGCGTAGGTCTCGGCCCGGAAATATTTTTCCTTGCGGATTATTCTTCCGAGGTACTCAATTTTTTCGTTGGAGAAGGTCTTGGGGAGCGCCTCGTAACAGATGCGCCAGACCACTCCGAATCGTCCCTTGAGGATCGACACGAAGCGGTCGCCGGCGCCGTGCGGGTCGCTGATCCACATGGTTACGTCGATGAAGGAATCGAGCCTGGTTTCTATCTCGGTGAGTTCGCGGATGATATCGTGCATCCGGGCGATGTTTTTCCCGGCCGGTACGGAGCGAGTGGGCATTGCATCCTCCGCAAAATAATGGTAGGGTTTTCGCTAAACCCGGGAGTTTCCGCCACGTGCCCGCCGACGGCGGGAGTAAGCCCCCGGGTGCCCGGGGTGAACTAAAAGTCGGATTTGTTCGCGAATACGCGGTGCTCTGACGACGTTTTACATGATCTTTCCGTCGACATCGTCGATATCGATGTTCTCGAGCATCTCTTTGAGCGTATCCGCGTCATATTTATGAGCGGCCCTGTCCAGACCCATCGAAAGTCCGAAGACCTTTTTTCTGACAAACATCGGCGATTTGGTCCGAAGCGCGAGCGCGATGGCGTCGCTGGGCCTGCTGTCGATCTCGATTCGCTCTCCTTTCCTCTCGAGCAGTATCTTGGCGTAGAATATATTCTCGCGTAAATCGTCCACCACGATGGACTCCACCCGCCAGGCGAGCCGGTTTATGATGCTTGCCAGCAGGTCGTGAGTGAGCGGCCTCACCGGCTTTTTGCCTTCGATTTCAATGGCTATGAGGCTTGCCTCGAGCGGGGCGACGAGTATCGGCAGAACATCCCCCGAATCCCTGTCTTGAAGAAGGACCACGGGAGAGCCCGAGTTCTGATCGAGAAAGACGTTGATCACGTCGACCCTGCATAGCGACATCATGGCTCCTTCCTTGCCGGGACATGCCGACCCTGCAAATAAAATATGACCTGGCCGTGGAAAGAGCAAGTAATTTAAGCCGCGCGCCGGCGTTATATCTCGAGATAATCGCGTTTATTGATGAAAGCGACGATGAGCTCGCCGGCCTTTTCGCTGTGCGTTTCCTTGTTGCTCGCAAGCTCCCGGTACGACGCGCGCGGGAGCGCCCCGACCATTTTCCTCAGAGCCTCGTTACCGTGCAGCTTGTCGAGCGCGGCTCCCACGACGAGGACCGGCGTCGATACGGCGGGAAGTATGTGCCATATCGAATAGTTTCGGATCGCGATCGCGTTGTATTTAAGCTTGTATGGGTCGGCCGCGTCCAGTGTGGCCTCGTATTTTTTGACCTGTTCCTGCTCGTTTTTCTTGTCCAGCCTGAAGTTGCGCAGGTACCATTTTATGATTGGCTTTAATGCAAGATAGAAAGACGGCGGAAACGCGGGTATGACACGCCCCAGAAACATCGGGAACCTGAATTCCGCATTGGGGCCCACGAGGATGGCGCAGAGAGGTTTTCGCCATTTTTCGGCAAGGTATTCGAGAATGGCCGTGCCTCCCAGCGAGCTTCCCGCCAGTATGAACGTGCGACGGGGAGGAATGAGCCCGTCGATCGTTTCCCTGATATCGGCTGAAAGCCGGTCCATGGCGAAACCGACCTTCTTGTTTTTTGGGATGATGGATGATCGCTTCTCGCGGGTCTCGAGGTAGATGGTGCGGTATTGCGAGCTTATCACCTTCAGAACGCCCCGCCATCCCGAGATCGCCGATATCCAACCGGCCACGAAGAATATCACCGGTCGCTTGTCGTTGTCGCGCCGCGGGATAAAGTCAATTATTTTCAGCGCCACGCCGTCGGATACGGTGAAGTGATAGTCCTTGACCGTACAGTCGTCGCCTGCATATACCGAGTAATCCACTGTATCATCCCTATAGTTTTTTAACAATATCGTCGCCGACCGCGGAGGCGGAGTCCGAGCCGCCGCGGTCCGGAGTCCGTACATTTCCCTCCGCCAGATGTGTTCGCACGGCGGTGCGAACGCGTTCGGCGCAGTCCACCTCTCCCAGGAACTCGCACAGCATGGCGGCGGAGAGGACCGCCGCTATGGGGTTCGCCTTGCCGGTGCCTGCGATATCCGGCGCGGAGCCGTGCACCGGCTCGAACATGGATGGGTATTTGCGCGTCGGATTGATGTTCGCGCTTCCCGCAAAACCCATCCCGCCGACTATGATCGCCGCTATGTCGGTGAGGATGTCTCCGAAAAGGTTTGAGCTTACTACCACGTCGAAGATGCGCGGTGATCGCACGAAGTTCATGGCTGCCGCGTCCACGAGCATGGAGATGCATGTTACGTCGGGATAATCCTTTGCGACGTCGGCGAGCACCGCGTCCCAGAACACCATGCTGTATTTCAGGGCGTTTGATTTGGTGATGCTGGTAACGTGCCTGCGCTCGCGTTTGCGCGCGGTTTCGAAGGCGTAGCGTATGATTCGCTCGGTCCCCATTCGCGTGAAATAATTGACCTGCATCGCCGCTTCGTGCGGCGTTCCCACGTAGTGACGGCCGCCGAGGCTGGTATACTCGCCCTCGGTGTTCTCGCGGATGACGACCATGTCGATTTCGCCGGGCTTTACGTTTTTCAGCGGGCAGTCAACGCCTTCGAAGAGCACGGCGGGCCTGATGTTCACATACTGGTCGAAGCCCTTGCGCATGGCCAGAAGCGGCTCGACGGCGATATGGTCGGGAGCCTTCGCCGCGTCTCCGAGGGCCCCGAGGAGTATTGCGTCAAAGGGCGTGAGGCGGTCGAGATAGTCTTCGGGGGCGCATCTGCCGGTCGAGGCGTAAAGGCCGCAGTTCCAGTCGAAAATCGTGAAATCGAAGGAAACCGGAAGGGCCTCGAGCACCCTGCGTGCCTCGGCGATGACCTCGGGGCCGACCCCGTCTCCGGGATACAAAGCGATTTTATATGACATCAAGCCGTCCTTATGGTTTGATTTTCGATTGCGGTGCGGCGCCCGGGAGCGCCGTATGCCGACACTGTATGCGGCCATTGTCGCTTCTGTAAACAAAAAAACGGCACGTGCGTCCGCAGACAAGCGGTTGACAGAACGGCCGGACTATGATCAGATGATTCCCGGCGATGGAGGTGGAAAATGGGAATGGACTGGCTCTGGTGGAAGCACGGCGTGATCTATCAGATTTACCCGCGAAGCTTTTACGACTCCAACGGTGACGGCGTGGGCGATATCGCCGGCATTATTGAAAAGCTCGCTTACCTTTCTGACCTGGGGATCGACGGCATCTGGCTCTCCCCGATAAATACTTCGCCGATGTTCGATTTCGGTTACGATATCAGCGACTACCGTGGTATCGACCCGGTTTTCGGCACACAGCGGGATTTCGACACATTTATCGAAGCAGCGCATCGAAGGGGCATTCGCGTGATACTGGATCTCGTAATGAACCACACCTCGCACCTCCATCCATGGTTCGTGGAATCCCGTTCATCGCGCGATAATCCGAAGCGCGACTGGTATATATGGCGCGACGGCAGGAAGGGGAGATATCCCAACAACTGGATGGCGGCCTTCGGCGGACGCGCGTGGGAATGGGATGAAAAGACGCAACAGTATTACCTGCATTCGTTTTTAAAAGAGCAGCCCGACGTCAACTGGCGAAATCCCGAGTTGAAGAAGGCCATGTTCGCTGAGATACGCTTCTGGCTGGACAGGGGGGTGGACGGTTTTCGCCTCGATGTTGTGAACCAGTTCGTAAAAGACGACCGCTTCCGCAACAATCCCTTCTCCTTGGGCCCTTATCCCAGGCCATACGACCTCCAGCGGCACGTCTTCGACCGCGACCGTCCGGAGTTGCACGATATACTTAAAGAGTTCCGCAGCCTTCTCGATTCCTATGATGAGAGGATGTCGGTCGGCGAGGTGAACGCGGGCGTTCCTGGAGACTCCGCGCTGGCGGCGGGTTATCTCGGTTCCGGAGACGAGCTTCACCTCTCGTTCGATTTTTCGTTTGTCTTCCAGTCATGGAGTGCGCGCGGCTTCCTCAGGCGCATCGCGGAGTGGGATGCCCTCATTCCGGTAAACTCGTGGCCGTGCGTCGTACTCAACAATCACGACCAGCCCCGAAGCCGAAGCCGTTTCGGCGGCGGCACCGACGCGCCCGCGCGCGCAAAACTCGCCGCGGCCATGCTGCTCACGCTCCGCGGTACGCCCTTTCTGTACTATGGCGAGGAGATAGGCATGAGCAACGGGAATATCCCCCGCAAGGAGATACAAGACCCGGTCGGTAAGCGCTACTGGCCCTTTCACCCGGGGCGCGATCCGGAGCGAACGCCCATGCAGTGGTCGGCGGAGCCGAACGCCGGTTTTTCGAGCGGCAAGCCCTGGCTTCGCGTGAACGGGGATTACCGCGGGGTGAACGTGGAGCTGCAGTCGGGCGATGGGGGTTCGGTGCTCGAGTTCTACCGGAAGCTCATCGCGCTCCGGCGCTCATGTCCCGCACTCAACCGCGGAAGCTGGGAAAGCGCAGGCGACGCGAAGAACGACGTTCTATGTTATACGCGAACGCACGAACGGGAAAAGATGTTCGTCGCGCTCAATTTTTCAGCGTCGCCGCGCCGGATCCGACCCGCCCTCGGGGGGGCGTGGCGCGTGGCGCTCTCCACGCACAAGTCCGTGGCGATCGAGTATCCGACGCTCGACATGGGCCTGGCCCCGTACGAGGCGACGGTGCTGGAGCGGGTGAGCTGAGGGGAGGCGCCGGTTCCCCGGCCGGAAAACGGCGCAACGCCCGAAACGGCCGGGTCGGTCTGCCCGCTCTAAAAATGATGCATGAGCGAAAAGATCAGGCCGTAGTCCCGCCCCGCGAGTGGGTACTTTATCCCCGCACCGAATCCCGCGTGGTCGTAATCGAACTGGAAAACACGGAATCCGGCGGCGATGTCGAGGTTGTTCTCGCTGCGCTCCTCTCCGCGGACGATCCTTTCGCCAAGTATCTCGCCTGTGATATGCAGCCGTTCCCAAACCATCGCCAGCATATACGTCGTATACTTCAGCGTTGTGTCTTCGTCGCCGTCCCGGAAAGGGATCTCCGGGGAAAGGCGAACGGCGCCATGCCCCTCCAGGTTTTTATTAAGCTCCCCGATCCTTTTTCGGTATGCGCGTTTTTCCCTTTCGAGCACGGCGCAGCGATTGCGTATGGCGTTCAACTCGTCGATGGCGGCGCGGGTTGCCGCCCGTTGATATGCGAGAGCATGTGTACTTCTCCGGAATGGCGCTTTTCAAGGGATTCGATCTGCGAGGATGAGAGCCTGTGCACCTGCCCCAGGTCAATCACGGAGGGGCCGAATCCGGCTCCATGGTATGCGTGGTGGAAGAGCTCCAGGGCCTTGTCGGAGCGCGTTCGGGAATTTGATATTTCACGCGAAGCAAGAGTGGTTCATAAACCGCACATCGGTTAATGATACGCCCGCGTGTGGCCTGTTTCCTGCGGCCGTCAGCCGAAGAAAAGCGCGACCCCGGAAACGGCGAGGGCCGAACCGGCCATCTCGCGGGCGGTAATCTTCTCGCGAAAGATGAGCATCGCCGGCGCGATGATTAGTACGGGGACTATTCCCATGATGGTCGAGGCGATTCCCGTGGCGGTGCGCTGAACGGCGAAAAGTGAAAACGAAACCCCGAGAAAGGGGCCGAAAAAGGCACCGAGCGTTATGCGCGACATCGCGGGCGGGTTTTTAAGCCCGGACGCCACGCGCGGCCAGAAACCCATGATGCTGAAAAGGGCGGCGAAACCGACCGTGCCGGCGATTACCCGTATCTGCGTTGATGCGAACGGGTCGTAGTCGGACATGCCGTACTTACTGAGTATAAGCCCGCCCGCCTGTCCCAGCGCCCCTCCGAAGGCGAGGAGTATTCCGGTAATGGAGTGCGTCAGCGCGAAGCGCCGGCTTCCCTTTTCCCTTTTAAGCACGACCAGGATGATCCCCGCTACCGTAATCGCCATGCCGGCCATGCTTCGCGCGGAGAGCGTCTCCCCGAGCGCCGCCCATCCGATAAGCGCGGTGATAGGCGGCACCAGCGCCATCATGAGCATCGACACGCGCGCACCGACCACCACGAGCGCCCGGAAGAGGAGCAAGTCGCCGATGGTAAAGCCCACCAGTCCGGATAGCGAGAGCCAGAGCCATGCGTGCGAGGGTGCGTCGAGCGGAAAGAGCGAGCCCCGCATTAAGAGCGAAAAAACCGCATGGAAGAGCAGAGCGAGAACGAGGCGGATGAAATTGACCGCGAGCGACCCCACGCGTCTGCCCGCCGCCTCGAACGACATGGCGGCCACGGTCCAGCAGAGGGCTGTCAGGAGGGCGAATAATTCGCCGGCATGAGGATGTACCATCTTATCGTGCCTCGCGGATAAACAGGCTGTAAAAAGTGTCAGTCGGGTGATTTTTACAATCTTATTTTACACGCCGGCGTTTCCGCGGGCTTTTCCCGTCTTTATCTTTGCCGGGAATGACGGGGGGGATGTCCGTTCGTTCCAGTGACTTCCATCCCCGGGAAACGATCGCCGCGGCCATGGCGGGATACCAGTCGGGCCGATCGCACGGGCGCGCCAGCCGCAGCAGGGCATTCAGTACGACCAGATCCATTACGCGCAGAATCGCGGGTTCGCCGTCGACGAGAAGCTGTATGCGCTCACCGAATCGAAGCGCCCTCGGGATTACAACCGCGCTTCCGGCCCCCCATCCGAGCTCCCTCACGGCGACAGCCCTGGTGAGGCTGAACGCTCCTTTCCGTACCATGCCCCGCGTAAATGCGAGCCTGCGCTCCCGCAGTCCCAGGCGGGTGACCGCGCGGTAAATGAATTCGATCATGCCGCGCGGAACGTCGCGCGTAAAGGCGCAGTTACCCTTGCGCACTGTGAGCGCCTTGAAGCGGCGGCGCGGTCCCTTCGTTCCCTGCCCCGAAGGAAAGAGCCCCCAGTGGTCGCATGGTTCGCGCCAGTCGAGCGGCACGACGACGGAATGCGGTGAAACTTTGCCCATGGCGCCGATCGTGTCCCAGGGCGCGGCATTCGGCAAGCATATAATGAATGATCCGCTGAACGGCGTGGTTCGTGAAAACATAAATAGTTGACAAAAAGATGAAGATATCATATAAATGCCCGAATATCGACGCAGGGAGAACGCCCGTGCTTTCACAAACCGCGCTCTATTCGATTCGTGCAATGTCTTATATCGCGGCTTTCGGAATGGAGAAACCCGTACTCGCGAAGACAATCGGTGAGGAAATGGATATACCGCTTAATTTTTTATCCAAGATCGCGAACAGGCTGGTGCAGGCGGGGCTGTTGCATTCGGTGCGCGGTAAAAACGGCGGTTTCGTCCTGGCCCGGCATCCCGGCGATATTCACCTGGGTGAGATCGTGTCGCTCTTCATGAATCTCGGCGATATCAGAGGGTGTTTTTTGGGCTTGAACCGGTGTTCTACCGGGTGTGCGATACACGAAAAATGGACATCGATTGTGGATCAGTTCCAGGCCATCATAAATGAAACGACGATCGACCAGGTGCTGAAAACCGGAGAATGCCGGAAGGCAAAATCATCAAAAGGAGGAAAGACGCATGAGTGAACTTATCGACAACGCGAAGAAGAAGCGGGAAATACTTAAAGACCTTATACGCAGGCTGCACGACGGCCAGGCCGAGAGCGAGGTGCGAAGCCAGTTGCAGCAGTTGCTGGGAAGCATCCCTTACGAGGACGTCGTGAAGGCGGAACAGGAGCTCATCAACGAGGGCCTTCCCGCGGAGGAGGTGATCAAGCTTTGCGATGTGCACACATCCGTACTGAAGGGGAGCATCGACCAGTCGGGCACAAAAGACGCTCCCGAAGGCCACCCGGTCCATACGTTCCGCCAGGAGAACATCGCGCTCAACCGGGAGGCGGGAGCGCTCGGGGCGCTGTATGAGAAGGCGCCAGCCATCGGCCGTGATGGCGCGGAGGGGTATATCAATACGATGCGCGGGCACTTCAATGCGCTTATGGATGTTGACAAGCACTACCGGAGAAAGGAATACCTGCTCTTTCCATTTCTCGAAAAACACGGGATAACGGGACCGCCCAAGGTGATGTGGGCCAAGCACGACGAGGCGCGGGCCATGCTGAAGAAGGCGCTTGCCGCCCTGGAGACCGCCCTGAAAAATCCGGAGAACCTACAAAGGCTTGTCGATGCGGATCTCAAGCCGGCCTCCGGGGCGGTGCTCGACATGATCTACAAGGAGGAGCAGATCCTCCTGCCGACGAGCATTGACACGCTTGGCGAGGATGAATGGTACGAGGTTTACCGCCAGAGCGACGAGATCGGGTATTGCCTGTACGATCCGAAGACGAAGTGGATGCCGGAGAAGATTTCCGCTGAAGCGATGACGAGCGCGGCGGTCGCAAAGAGCGGCCGTATCCAGCTTCCTTCGGGAAGCTTCACCGCGCAGGAGCTTACCGCCATGCTGAACTCTCTTCCGGTCGACATCACCTTCGTCGATGCGGACGACACCGTGCGCTATTTCTCCCAGGGTCCCCATCGCATCTTCGATCGGAACCGCGCCATACTGGGAAGAAAGGTGCAGCTCTGTCATCCGCCGCACAGCGTGAACATCGTCGAGCGCATAATCAGAGATTTTCGCATCGGCGCGGAGGACAGTGCGGCCTTCTGGATACGGATGAATAAGAGGTTCATTCATATCGAATACTTCGCGCTGCGGGACGAGGAGGGCGCTTACCTGGGAACTATGGAGGTCTCCCAGGACCTTACGGAGAAGCGCCGTCTGGAAGGAGAGCAGCGTCTGTTGAACTACAAATAAGATTATGAGAGGGCAAAACATATAAGCATCAACATCAAAAACAATGTTTGCCGGGTCGGGAAAGTCGACCGGGAGCTAAGGCGCTTCCACGGCAGCGGGTATTCCACCCACAGGGGCTCCGCTTACAACTCGTACCTGGTCCGCGAAGGAAAGACAGCGCTTGTTGATACCGTGCGGGCGCCGTACGCAAGGGAATATGTCGGCAATCTGGAGAAGACGCCCACGGTAAACCGGGGAGTTATGAGCTCGCTCGCCGGGCTCCTGGAGGATGTCCGCGGACTCGGGTTCAAGGGGAAAAGTCCGCGGCTTTAGGAACCTGCGGATGGAGCGGCGAATCGATAAAGATGCCTGAAGGGATGTTGAAGAACTCCGGCTTCGAGGTGATGGAAGGCGGTCCGCGCGTTCTGTGGAACCCGGACGGGGATGCGGTCGCGCGTTGCCGCGATTTCGGCAGGCAGATTGTCGCTTTCTTCGCTCCTTGACTCCGGGTAAGCCGGTCGTTGCCGGCAACCGAAATTTTCCTCGGCCCGGCGAAATCCTCTTGCGTTCGGCGCGTTCCCGCGCAAACATAACCGGAGTTTTCCGGCGATATCGCGCTATTTTCATGTTTTCCGGGGGGATTCCAATGAAGTCACTTGAAAAAAAGGTCGCCGTAATAACCGGCGCCGCGTCCGGTATCGGCCGCAGCCTTGCGCTCGGACTGGTGAAGGAAGGATGCTTTCTTGCGCTTGCCGACCATAATAAAAAGGGGCTCGACGAAACCGTCCGCATGGTCAAGGAGGCCGGAGGTGCGGCCATGTCGCAGGTCATCGATGTCGCCAATCGATCCCAGGTTGAGCGCTTCGCCGCCGCGGTAATTAAAAAATACAAGCAGGCCGACATCATCGTCAACAACGCGGGTGTTACGCTTTTCGGCAGGCTCGAGGATGTGAGTTATCGTGAAATCGAGTGGATAATGGGCATCAACCTGTGGGGGGTGGTGTACGGCACGCGCGCCTTCCTTCCCCATCTCAAAAACCGCCCCGAGGCGTGGGTGGTGAACCTCTCGAGCGCGTTCGGACTTATCGGCGTGCCCTCTCAGACCACCTATTGCGCAACTAAATTCGCGGTGAGGGGCTTCACCGAGGCGCTCCAGCGCGAGCTGAAGGGCGCAAAGGTCACCGCCATCTCCGTTCATCCCGGGGGGATTAAGACAAATATAGCGCATAACGCGAAATTCGCCTCGCGGTTCGGGAAGGACGCCGGCAAGAAGTTCGCCAAAAGCTTCGATCGCATAGCGCGGACGAGCGCGGACGATGCCGCGAATGCGATAATCGGCGCCATAAAAAAGAAGAAAAGGCGCATTCTCATCGGATCGGATGCGAAGCTCATCGACATCGTACAGCGTCTCTTTCCGACGTCGTACGGAAAAATCATGGACCTCCTGTACGGGTAGGCGGCGCGCGGCGGGCGCACCGATCCGCGGCGGCCACTACTCGGTCGGTTGTCAGGCCATGGGCGATGATGTGATCGAGGAACTCTTCCCGCCGGCAAATGCATTCATTCCCCCGGGAGGGGCGCCCTCAGGACCGGCGAACTGTATCGAAGATTGCGCGCGGAGCCCGAAAAGATCGGGCTGGCGAATAATCCGAGCCATGGGCGGCGGCCTTCGGTCCGCAACCGGCTTTCGGTAATATGAAAAGAAGACGATAACGACCGATGGCGCTCCCGTTGCCGGTAGCCGCGCACGGGCTCGAAAACAGCGAATCCACGCGCTCAATCCCCCAGCAGGGCGATTGAGACGCCGTCGCCTCCCTCGCCGTACTCGCCCGAACGGAAGTCGCTGACGTAGGATGAGTGGGCGAGCTGCGCGCGCACGGCCTCTTTCAGCGCTCCGGTCCCGTGCCCGTGGATGATGATGACCGAGCGGATGCCCGAGCGTACCATGCGGTCCAGGTCGCGTCCCATGCGCTCGAGCGCTTCGTCGACGCGAAGCCCCCGAAGGTCGATGGTATTGTAGCTCGTCTGCACCGTCAACGGCACAGGTTTTGCCGCGGCCAACGGCTCTTTTTTGCCGGTTTTCCCGGCGCCCTTTTTCGGGGACGGCGCGGGCGCTCCTCTCTCCGCTCGTGCGAGAATGTCGCGGAATTTAAAGCGCGCGCGGATGGAATTTCCAAGCCGCAGCTCGGCGCTCTCGCCGTCTAAATCGAGGCTCTCTATCACAGCCTCTTTCTCGAGCGATACGATGAATACGCGGTCGCCGGCTTTCGTCAAGGCGGGGTCGAGCGGCGCGTAGTCGCGAGAAAACCGCTTCCGCGCGCTGTCAGCGATCTCGGTCTCAATCGCTTTCTGAATCTCACCTATATCGCGCCGAAACTCGCCGGCCGAGCGAAGGTCCGCCTGCTGGAGTTCACGTATCCTCGCTGCGATCGAACGCCGGTGCTCTTTTATTTCGTCGAGGAAGAGCGTTCCCTCTCCCCGGGTGATGTTTTCAATCAGCTCGGCCTGTTTCCGCTGAAGGTCAATATAGCGCTCCTTCTCGCGTGTTGCGGCGGCCCTCGCTTCGGCAAGGCGCTCGCGCTCGCCGGCGATTTCCTGTTCATGTTTCTGGGTCTTCTCGATGAGCGCCTCTACGCTGATTTCCCGTTCGTCGAGCAGGGCCTTGGCACGGCCGAGGATGTCCTCGGGGATGCCGTATATCCGCGCGATCTCCAGCGCATAGCTTACGCCGGGAATCCCGGTCATGAGGCGGTAGGCGGGCGCCAGCGTTTCGGGATCAAACGAAACGGAGGCGTTCTTAAAGCGTTCGTCGCGCGAAGCGAGCTCCTTGAGCTCGTTGTAGTGCGTGGTCACGATGATTCTGGCGCCGGTTGCGGCAAGCGTTTCCACCACAGCCTGCGCGAGCGAGGCGCCCTGCCGTGGATTGGTACCCACCACAATCTCGTCGATGAGGATGAGAGCCGATGAGCGCGCTCTGTCCATCATTTCTTTAAGGATGACGATCTGTCCGCTGAACGATGAAAGCGACTGCTGTATGCTCTGGTCATCGCCTATGTCCGCCATGATCGGATCGAAAATCCCCATGCGCGAATCCGGCCCCGCGGGGATGTGCAGTCCGTGACGCAGCATAAGCGCGCAGAGCCCGGCCGTTTTCAGGAGCACGGTCTTGCCGCCTGTGTTCGCCCCCGAAATGATGAGACAGTTGTACGACTCGCCAAGGGTAAGGTCGTTCGCCACAACGGCGTCTCCGAGCATGAGGTAGAGCAGGGGGTGCCTCGCGCCATAAAGGCGCATGACCGGCTCGTCGGTAAGCTCGGGTTCGCTGGCGCGAATGGCCGTCGAGAAGCGCGCCGCCCCCGCCAGGAGGTCGAGCCCGGCCAGGATGGAGAGGTTTTCGACGAGCCCGGCGGCGCCGCTTCCCACCTGCCGGGAAAGCTCGCGCATGATGCGCGATGTTTCGATCTGGAGGTCGAAATTGAGTCCGATAAGGCGGTTGTTGAGCGGTTGAATTTCCTCGGGCTCGATAAAGAGCGTCGCGCCGCTGGCCGAGACGTCCAGGCCGGCGCCGCGGACCCGGCTTCGCATGGTCGATTTAACAAGGAGCACGTAGCGGTCATTGCGCGTGGTGAATACCTTCTCCTGTAACGCCTTTTCGAGCGCGGCCGAGTGGACCATCGCGTTCATGCGCTTTTCGATTTCGCCGCGCGTCTGGTAAATGTCGCTTCGAATGCGTCGCAGCTTCGGGAACCGGCCGTCGTTCAACTCGCCGTTATCGGTGATTGCGGGGATTAGGACCTCTCCCTCTCTTTTGAGGGGATCGAGACGCTCGCGCTCTTCGGCCAGGGAGGGGAGCGCGTCGTCGTACTGCTTCAGGAAGGCCTGGATGCGCTGCGAGACCATGATGAACGAGCGCAGTGTGAAGAGTTCGGGAAGGCCGAGCACCGCTCCCTTCGCCGCGCGGTTGACGGGGTCCTCGATGTCGCGAAGTCCCCTGAAGTCGAATGATCCGCCGCGCTCGATGAGCCCGCGTATTTCGCTTATCTTGCGCAGGCGCTTTCGGATGAGATCGGGGGCCAGCGGAACCAGTCCGGAGGCCGCCTTTTTGCCGGGGTCGGAGGCGCACCTCGCCGCGATCTCGGCAACGATCGAGTCCCACTCGAGTACCGAATGGAGTCGCTCGTCGGCATGCATGGTCATTTCGCCGGGGTCCCGCTGGGCGCCTGTTCCAACTTTTTCGGGAACAGGACCGATGCGATTACCGAGACGGCCAGCACGCCCGCGATAACGCCAAGGGCGATGGCGACGGGGATCTTGACGATATCCGAAAGCATCATTTTACAGCCGACAAAAACCAGAATGAAGGCGAGGCCGTAATTCAGGTAATGGAAAAGCCGCATAACGCCGGCAACGGCGAAATAGAGGGCCCGAAGTCCCAGGATCGCGAACACGTTCGAGGTGTACACGATGAAGGGGTCGTGGCTGATCGCCAGGACGGCGGGTATTGAATCCACCGCGAACACGACATCGGTGGCTTCAATGACGAGCAGGGCGATAAAAAGGGGCGTCGCCGCTACACGGCCCGCTTTCCGAACAAAGAAGTGATGCCCGTAGAATTCTTTGGTCACCGGCATGAACCGGCGGAATAATTTCAGCACGGGATTTTTCTCCGGATGTATCTCCTTCTCCTTTTCCAGCGCCATTTTTATCCCGATGAAGATCAGAAACGCGCCGAAAACGTAGATGATCCAGTGGATCCGCGTGACGAGCGCGACGCCGACCAGTATGAACGCCGCGCGCATGATGAGCGCGCCGAGGATCCCCCAGAACAGCACCCTGTGCTGGTACTTTGCGGGAATTCCGAAGTACGAGAAGATCATCAGGAACACGAATATGTTGTCGACACTCAGGGATTTCTCGATAAGGTACGCGGTCAGGAACTCGAGTGCCTTCTGGGACCCCTCGAAATAATAGACGCCCGCGTTGAAGCAGAGAGCGAGGACAATCCAGAACCCGGTCCATGCGAGCGCCTCCCGCACCTTTATATCGCGATCATCTTTTTGAAGCACTTTGAGGTCGAGGACCAGCAGGCCGACGATGAAGAGGACGAAGCCGCCCCACAGGAGATATGGATTTACCATCTATATACCTTCGTGTGCCGCGGTGATGAACGGCACGATACGATTTCTGGCCGGTACTGCGACCGGCCGGTGCGCATAAGCTGCATTTCAGGAAATTTACATTATACATTCAAGCATTAATTAAACGAACGAGACGGGTGCTCATATCCATTTTTTTTTCTTGAAATAAACGAACATGGACACACCGATCACCGCCATGAGGGCGATCACCACATGATAGGCCCCGCGCCACTCGAGCTCGGGCATGAAACGGAAGTTCATTCCGTATACGCCGGCGATAAAGCTGAGCGGTATGAAGATCGTCGTGATGACTGTGAGGAGCTTCATGACCTCGTTTAGGCGGTTGTTCACGCTGGTAAGGTAGATGTCGAGCATGCCGGAAAGCATGTCCCTGAGGAGCTCGATGGTGTCGATGACCTGGACGATGTGGTCGCGTATGTCCTTGAGGTACACGATCGTGGAGTCGCTGAACGCGCCGCCCTCTCCACGCTCAAGCCTTGTTATGACCTCCCTGAGCGGCCATACCGATTTCCGGAGGAAAATCATCTCGCTTTTAAGGGCGTGGATGCGGTGGATTGTCTCGCGCTTTGGGTCGCTCAGGAGTTCGTCCTCCAGCGCTTCTATCCGGTCGCCCAGCCGCTCCAGTATGCCGAAATAATTGTCGATGATCGAATCGATTATCGCGTAGACAAGAAAGTCCGCGCCGAGCTTTCGTATCCTGCCCCTGTCGTTGATGATGCGGTCGATCACCGGGAGGAAGTCGTCTCCCTCCATTTCCTGAAAGCTTATAACGGTGTCTCCCTTCAGCACCAGGCTTACCTGTTCGGCGGTAATTTCGTCGCTGACCTCGTCGTAGTGCAGCGCCTTTAAGACGATGAACGAGTAATCTCCCCAGTCGTCGAGCTTAGGTCGCTGGCTGGTGTTCAGGATGTCTTCCATTACCAGGGGATGGAAGTCGTAGACGCTCCCGGCCTCGGCGACCACGTCGACGCGGTCGATGCCCACGATGTCGATCCAGCGCACCGTTGGGTTTTCAATCTGCGAACTGAAGGCGGTGATGCTCTCCGTGTCGCAGATGTTATAGCTGTTTTCGTTGTACTCGATGACGAGTATTTTTGTCTTCTCGGTTTTTCTATCGCCGACGTGGACGAGGGTCCCCGGCGGGAGGCCCTTCTTTTTCGACACTCTGCCGGTGAGTTTTCTCATGGACGTTTTCCCGCAGTCATGGTGGTGAAATAATAAAAGTTTCCACTAACGGCCTCATTCACGGATACGCAGACGCGCCCTTGTCGCACCCCAGTTCGCGCCGTCGTCGCCGAATTCCTCGACGTCGGGGTTTTTGCCGAGCTCCTCGGCGACCATATTCTTGATGACCGACCTTCCCCTGCCATGCACGATCCGCACCTCAGCCTTGCAGCGCTTTACGGAAATGTCAATAAATTCCCTGAGCACGGCCTTCGCGTCGCGGGGATGGAAGTGATGGAGGTCTATTTCGCCGTCCAGATCGATTTCGACGGGTTCATCGCTCATCACCGGGGCATCCTCCGTGCGGATTTTTGTGCCGGCGCCGGACGGCGGCCGCGGGCGGACCTACCAGATGAACAAAAGCGGATCGATCATCTGGCCGTGCCGCATGGTCATAAAATGAAGGTGCGATCCGGTCGAACGGCCGGTCGAGCCCACGAGGGCGATGACATCCTTCCTGGTGACCCAGTCGCCGCGCTTTACCTTTATTGTCGAACAGTGGCCGTACCAGGTGACGTACCCGTCCCAGTGCTGTACCACCACCGTCTGGCCGTAGCCGTCCATCCAGCCCGTGAACGAAACCATGCCCTCGCGCGCGGGACGGATCGGGGTCCCCATGCGCGTCATGATGTCGATGCCGTTGTGGAAGGCCATTCCTTCGAACATCGGGTCCACGCGGTCCCCGTAGAGTGAGGAATAGAGGCCCCCGCGGATCGGGTTCTGGAATATCCGCCTGATGTTGTACAGCGCCTGGAGTTTTTCGCTTACCAGCATCGGGCGGGCGTCGGGAAGAAAGGCGAAGCGGATGTTGTCGGGGGAGATGATTCTGAATATCGACTGACGGTAGTCGCCCCTGATGCCGCCGTCGTGCTCGACCATTCGGGCCATTCTATGCACGTCGTAGAAGTTGTCAACCGCCAGAAGCACGCCGTCCTCGCGCGGAACCGCTATAATGGCGCCCTCGCGCGCGACGAGTGATCCGAGAAACGGGTTGGCCCCGAGGATCGTATCGATTGTCACGTGATAGCGCCGCGCCACGTCCCAGTACGATTCGTTCATGCGCATGGCATGGAGGATGATCTCAACCCCCGGATCGTGCGGATATGATTTGATTAGCCGAATGTACGCGTCGTGAGCGGTGAAGATCGGGAAGCCTTCGCGAAGCCGGTACGCCGCGCTGTCGACGCGCACCTTCGAGATGAAAATCGCGGCGACGATGTTGCCGACGACGATAACGATGACAGAAAGGGATACAATAGCCTTGAGGGCCTTTTTAGCCTGCCATATGTGATAGTTGGTAATGGGCCAGCCGCCGCTCAATATTTCTCTCCTAACTTCGCGGATTTCAGCGCCGCGGCCTCGACGGCGTCCATCACAATGCCGGAGAACCCCGCGCGATCCATAACGTGCAGCCCCTCTATGGTGGTCCCGCCCGGGGATGCGACCCTGCCGCGAAGCACGGCCGGATCGTCCCCGGTCTCGAGCACCATTCGCGCCGCGCCCAGCACCGTCTGCGCGGCAAGCAGGATCGCCCGCTCGCGGGGGATGCCCGTCTTCACGCCGCCGTCGGCCATCGCCTGGATCATCGTGAAGGCGTAGGCGGGCCCGCTTCCGGAAAGGCCCGTAACCGCGTTCATCAGGCGCTCGGGCAGCACCATCGTCTTTCCGATATTCAAAAACAATTCCTCGGCAAGGGCCATGGAGTCCGCGTCAGCGTGAGCGCCCGCCGACAGCACCGTCATGCCTTCTCCGACCATGGCCGGTGTGTTGGGCATGACACGGACGACCTTCTGCGCGGGGGGCAGCGTTTTTTCCATAAGTTCGGTCGAAGCGCCCGCGACGACGGAGACGACGAGCTTCCCGGGCGAAATCCCCTTGAGCTCCTTCAGCACCGCCTGCAGCGCGTCGGGTTTGACCGCCAGGATGATGATGCCGCACGCGCCGGCCAGCTCACCGATGGAGGAGGCCGTCTCAACGCCGAAGCCGCGCACAAGCGCCTCGGAGCGGGCCGCATCGGAGTCGAAACAGCGAATGCGTACTCCGCCCGGCGCCCGGGAGAGCCCCGCTGCGATCGCGCCGCCCATGTTGCCGGCGCCGATGATGCCGATTGTGTGCCCGGCGAGACTCATTCCCCGTAGCTCCTTTCTCCAAAAATCGCGCTGCCTATGCGCACCAGCGTGGCGCCCTCGTCGACGGCCGTAAGATAATCTCCCGACATACCCATCGAAAGTTCGTCGAGGCGGACCCCCAGACGCCTGGCGATATCGTCGCGAAGCTCCCGAAGCAGCGCGAACGAAGCGCGCACCGCGCGCTCGTCACCCCCCAGGGGGCCTATGGTCATAAGACCCATAAGCTCGATGCCGGGGATCGATGCGACCTCTCCGCAGAGCTCGAATGCGCCCGAGGGATCGATCCCGCTCTTGGTGTCCTCGTCCGAGGTGTTCACCTGGATCAGGATCCTTTGCATCTTGCCGATGCGCGCCGCCTCCTCACCGACCCTGCGCGCGGTGGGGGCCTTGTCGATGGAATGGATGAGATCGAAAAGGCGGACCGCGTCCCGTGCCTTGTTCGACTGCAGATGGCCGACAAGGTGAAAGCTAAAATCGCCCGACAGCGCGGGGATCTTGCCCTTCGCCTCCTGTACCTTGCTTTCGCCGAAGAGCCTGATGCCCTGGTCGATCGCCGCCAGCAGCGCTTCCGGCGGAAAGGTCTTCGACACGGCGACTATTCGTATATTCTCCGGATTCCGTCCCGCCGCACGGGCCCGGTCGTCGATCCTGTTTCGAATGTGGCTGTAGTTCTGGAAATAATCCATTACGGGACTTGCGGGCTCCGATTGTTGTAGGACGGGGAGCGAACGAAAACCGGACCCCTATCCACTCCGGGTGTACTATACATCAGTTCAATTTTGTACGTCAATTATCTTTTTATATGCAGGGCGGGCCTGCGCCGGCCGGCAGTTCGGTCGATCATCCGGCGCGCCCTTCGATTTTTTGTTCGTCCGGGGCTTTTTTGCTATACTCATGATGCCTGACCGGTATCACCATGGTTAAGGACCGTTTCAAGAGCCGGGGCGCACCCGGTTAAAAAGAGTATCGATGAGAAGAACCTTTTCCATTAAAACACTCGGCTGCAAGCTCAACCAGTACGAATCCGCCCTCATCGCCAGGCAGTTCGACGCTTCGGGCTGGGAGGCGAGGCCGTTCGGCGAGCTCGTGGACGTGGTCGTCATCAACACCTGCACCGTGACTGACCGCAGCGACAAAAAGTGCCGCAATTACATCCGCCAGGGTGCGCGCCTCTCGCGGCTCGGGAAGGCCGTGGTGACCGGCTGCATGGTGGAGCGCGAACGGAAGGAGGCGGCGCTGATGGATGAGGTTCTTGCCGTATTCGGCAACGACGACAAGCGCGCGATCGTCCGGAAAATCACCGCGTACGTGGAGTATGCCGAGGAGCTGCGTGAAACGGGCGGCGGGGACGACGACGCGAGGGCCGCTTTCATGGCGCACTCGGGCGCCTGGGACGGTGAGGACGGCTTCGACGAGGCCGCCGTCGCGCCGCTGTACCGTACGCGCGCCTACCTGCGCGTCCAGGACGGCTGCGACGGCACGTGCTCCTACTGCGTCGTGCCGTCGGTGCGGGGCGCGCCGCGGAGCAGGCCTTTCGCCGAAGTGATTGATCACGCGCGGCGCCTGGTGGCGACGGGCTGCCCGGAGCTCGTGCTGACGGGCATCACGATCGGACAGTACGATGATGGCGGCGCGGACCTTGCCGCGCTTGTGGAAGCGATTGCGGCGATCCAGGGTGAGTTCAGGGTGCGCGTAACATCCATTGAGCCCTCACATGTCACCGACCGGCTGATCGGGCTTCTCGGTTCGCCGAAGGTGTGCCGGCACATCCATCTCCCTCTACAGTCGGGCTCGGACAGTATACTCGCCGCCATGAACCGCCCCTATACGCTTGAAGGCTATATGGAGGTCGTGGACCGAATCCACACGCACGATCCAGATATCGCGATAGGAACTGATATTATAGTCGGATTTCCCGGCGAAACCGATGAGGATTTCGCCGCGGGCATCGATGCGGTCGCGCGCGCGGAATTTGCGTACGTGCACCAGTTCAGTTTTTCGCCGCGCACCGGCACCCCGGCGGCCGCGGGCGTCTTCTGCGGCGAGCGTGCGATTGCGAGGCGAAGCGCCCTTCTGCGGCGGTCGGCCGCGGAGACGGGGCGGGGCTATCGCCGCCGTTTCGAGGGCGCGCTCCTTCCATGCGTTGTTGAGCGGAGAAAAGACGGCGTCGGCCATACGGCCGTAAGCGACAATTACATAAGAATAAAGCTTTCGGAGTCGCCTGCAAACGAGGCGCGCGAAGGGACGATCGCGTCGGTGCGGCTTGCAGGCGTAGGGTACGACGAAAACATGGGCGGTATCGAGCCGTGAGTGCGCCGTTCGGGCGTCATTATTATGTCGCCAATAAAAAATATGGCGCCTTTTAATAATTTTCTTGCGTCATGGAAAATTTTCTTGCTATATATCTAATTATTGTTGAAAAATGCGCCGTGTTCATTTGTATGGTTGCATTCCTGAAAAGGGGGGGGTGATATTTCATCCGGGCGGAAACGCCACCAATAATGAAGATTGAATCAACAATCAGAATGAATTGATGGAACGCGGGGGGACCCTTGTTCTGTCTGTTCTGCGTAGCTGAGTGGGATCACTAATCCCCAGGGCAAATCTTCAATTTTAAGTAGTTTATTAAAATTGCATACACTCACACAAGTGTAGAAGATATTCGGTAACAAAGAGGTAGTTGCCATGGAGGGTTTGGGTACGCATCTAATAGCGGAACTCTTCGACTGTAATGAGTTGCACCTGAACGACGTCAAGAAGGTTGAGGAGGTAATGATGGCCGCTGCCGAACTCTCTAGTGCCACGATTATAAAACCCTTCTTCCACAAGTTTTCACCCTATGGAATCAGCGGAGTGATCGTGATCGCTGAGTCCCATTTCACCATTCACACATGGCCCGAGTACGGATATGCGGCGGTCGACGTGTTTACCTGCGGCGACCTCGAGTACCAGAAAGCGGTCGATTACATCAAGTCCGAGCTGGAAGCCGAGCGATGCTCGATTTTTCAATTCCAGCGGGGCATTCTTGCCAACACCGATCGGGTGAAAGGGCTTTCGGCATTCAGGGAGGTTGAAAATGCAGGCTACGTTGAATAGCAGGAAAATACTCGAGACGATTCCCACTATCGAGAACTTCGAGGAGATGGGGGCATGGGGCCTCTACTCGAGCGTGGATATACATAACTGCGATCCGGAAATCATCCGCGACGCGGAGATGATCCGCCAGTACGTGATTCAGCTCTGCGACGTTATCGGGATGAAACGCTTCGGCGAGACGCAGGTGGTGAATTTCGGGGAGGACGAAAGGGTCGCGGGTTTCTCCATGACCCAGCTTATCGAGACGTCGCTCATCTCCGGTCACTTCGCCAACCTCAGCAACACGTCGTACATCGACGTCTTCAGCTGTAAGTATTACGACCCCGAGGTTGTCGCTCATTTTTCGCTGAGCTATTTTAAGGGCAGCGACTACAACCTCAATATCGCCCTTCGCAAGTAGTTCCGGGCTATCGAACGCCGCGGCGGCGCTTGCCGCCGCGGAACTTTCCGTCGCGACAATACTGATACAGGGAGGACGCCATGCGGATTGAATCGCAGTTATGGTTTGAAGAAATACTGGAAATCGCCAACGGCCGTGCGTTCAAGATTAAGATAAACGATATGATCGAGAGATTCGACTCGGAGTTTCAGCGCATCGAAATCTACGATACGAAACCGTTCGGAAAGATGCTTGTGCTCGACGGCGTTATCATGTGCACCGAGTGGGACGAACATTCCTACCACGAGATGATAGCGCACGTGCCCATGTTTACGCACCCGAAACCGGAGAATGTGCTGGTAATCGGCGGCGGCGACGGCGGCACCATCCGCGAGGCGCTGCGGCACCCCGGGACGAAACGCGTCGACATCTGCGAGATCGACGGCGATGTGGTGCGGCTGTGCAAAAAACACCTTCCCACCATGTCGTCATCCTTCGACGATCCACGAGTAACGCTCTATACCGAAGACGGCGCCAGGTTCATGAAGGAGCGCAAGGGCACCTATGACGTCATTTTGGTCGATTCGTCGGACCCCATCGGTCCCGCCGCGGTGCTTTTTTCAGAGGAGTTCTATGTGGATATGAAGGACGCGCTGAAGGACGACGGCCTCATCGCCACCCAGTGCGAGTCCTTCTTCTACCATGGCGATATCATCGAACGCATCACCGGTTACGCGAAAAAGCACTTCGCCATTCCCGGCTATTACTACACCGTGGTGCCCACCTATCCCAGCGGCATCATCGGCTACTGTTTCGCCTCGAAGAAATATCATCCAACAAAGGACTTCAGGCCGGAGCGGGTGAGCGCGATGCAGGCGCAGCTTCGCTATTACAACGCCGACCTTCACCGGGCGGCCTTTGCGCTGCCAAGCTTCATTCGGGACAGGATTAGGCTTTAGGCAAAATTAATCGTTGGATTAAATAGCCGTCCGGGGCGATAGTTGGCGGGCGCCGGTGTCCGGCCGGCGCCAAACAACTGCGGCAGGCCAATCATGAAGCGGCTTTTTCGGACTAAAAGCATTGAACGCCTCATCTCCGAATCGGAGAACACCGACCATAAACTGCGGCGGAGCCTTGGCCCGTGGTCGCTCGTCGCGCTCGGCATTGGCGCCATCATCGGAACCGGTGTCTTCATCCTTACCGGCACCGCCGCCGCGGGCGAGGTGCTGCAGTTCGAATCCATCCTCAAGGCGCCGCTTCTGGACGTGCTCATGCACGGCAAAAACGCCGTCAGCATGACGGGGCGCCCGGGCGCGGGGCCGGGTATAGCGCTTTCCTTTTTCCTTGTGGCGGTCGTCTGCGCTCTGGCCGGTCTCTGCTACGCCGAGCTCGCGTCCATGATTCCGGTCGCCGGGAGCGCCTACACGTATGCCTACGCCACAATGGGCGAGTTCGTCGCGTGGATCATCGGCTGGGACCTCATACTGGAATACGCGGTGAGCAACATGGCCTCCGCGGTGGGCTTCTCGGCCTACGTCCATTCGCTTTTACTGACCCTCGGGATACATCTTCCCGAGACGCTCATGCAGCCGGTGTTCGCCAACGGCACGCTCACCGGGGCGTACTTCAACCTGCCGGGCTTTCTCATCATCATGGTCATGACCATTATCCTCGTCATCGGCATCCGCGAGAGCGCAGGGGCGAACAACCTGATGGTAGTGGTGAAAATTACGGCCATACTCGTCTTCGTAATCGCCGCGAGCCGTTATATTGAGGTAAAGAACTGGAGCCCCTTCATGCCCAATGGCTGGCAGGGAGTGCTCACGGGCGGCGCGATCGTGTTTTTCACCTATATCGGCTTCGATTCGGTGTCCACCGCCTCGGAGGAGGCGCGAAACCCGCAGCGCGACATTCCCTTCGCCATCATCGCTTCGCTCATCGTCTGCGCCACGCTCTACGTGATGGTGGCGCTGGTGCTCACCGGCATCCAGCACTGGCCGACGCTGCGCAACGCGGCACCTGTCGCCAACGCCCTCAACGCCCTGGGCCTCGAGTCCGTGCAGCGCTGGGTGACCATCGGCGCTCTCACCGGCATGATAAGCTCCATGCTGGTCTATCAGTTCGGCCAGGCGCGCATCTGGTTCTGCATGTCGCGCGACGGCCTCCTGCCGGGCGCCTTCGCGCGCGTGCATCCGCGCTTCCGCACCCCGTACATAAGCACGTTGACGGCGGGGCTTTTCGTCGCGATCCCCGCGGGTCTCTTCGACATCGGCACGCTCGCCGACCTTTCGAACATCGGCACGCTCTTCGCCTTCACGCTGGTGTCGGTCAGCGTGCTCGTCTTCCGGCGCACCAGGCCGGACTACCGCCGCGTGTTCCGCACGCCCTGGGTGCCCTTCGTTCCGATCGCTTCGATTGTATGCTGCTTCATTCTCATGGCGAGCCTTCCCATCGAGACGTGGCTTCGCTTCTTCGTATGGCTTTCGATAGGGCTGGTTATTTACTTCGTCTACGGCAGGCGTCACAGCGCCTTCGAGCGCGTGGCGTGACGGCGGTCGGGCAGGGGCCGGTCCGGGATGCAGTACCGGAAGGCCCGGGTGTATGCATGTAAAACGGTGCCGGTCAGGCGATGCCCCGGCCTTTTTTGTTGTGAGCAGAGTGGCACTGCATAGGTCGCGGGTTTTCACTGTCGGTGAGAACTGACTTTGTAGAAGTCTGCGTCTTCGAGGACCAGGGCGATACGGAAATTACCACAGCGGTCGTCAGTATCGCAATTAACATCTTTAAAAAATGCCGGGGTATCGTTATTAAGTCACCCCTCCACCGTACTCTTTCCAGACCGTGCAATAAGTCCATACTCCGGATCGAAAGAAATACACACCCATGCCGGCGGTTTGTTTGACGAATACCTTTTTTTTATGTACATTGATCGAAAATAAACAAAAATGCAGGCACTGATTCATGAGCAGGGAAACGCGTCGTTCTTTTATCGGTAAAATGGTCATGATCGCGCTGGCCTTCGCGGGATGGAGTGGTTTTGGAAAGGGAACTAAAAGCGTCTTTTCTCAAAAAATGACGCCCGTGAAAGGAGGCAAAGCGCCCGTCGCGTCCTTCCGCCCGGGGTATCTTCGTCTTCACGAAACCGACGAGCTCAGAAAACGCGGCAGGGAATTATGGGCTATGATGAGCGCCTGCCGCCTCTGTCCCCGGGAGTGCGGGGTTAATCGGTTAAAGGGAACTGCCGGCTTTTGCGGTGCCGCTTCCGACCTGGTGATATCTTCCCACGGCCCGCACTATGGCGAGGAGCGCCCCCTGGTGGGAAGGGGCGGTTCGGGCGCCGTCTTCATGTCCCACTGCGGCCTTCGATGCGTGTTCTGCATCAACTGGGAAGTGGCGCACGAGGGCATGGGAAGCGCCGTCACGATTGAGCGGTTTGCCGCGATGATGCTTGAACTGCAACGGCGCGGCTGTTCCAATATCAACATCGTCACGCCCTCGCATTACTCGGCCCACGTGCTCCTGGCCCTTGACCGCGCCGCGTCCGGTGGACTGCGCCTCCCACTGGTGTACAACACCCATGGATGGGAGCGCCCTGAAATACTCCGGCTTCTGGACGGAGTTGTGGACATATACCTGCCCGATTTCAAATACGCCGACGGCGCTATGGCGGCGCGGTACTCTTCCGGTGCGCAATCGTACCCGGAAATTACGAGAAACGCACTTCGGGAAATGCACCGTCAGGTCGGCATCGCCCATCACGCGCCGGACGGGCTGATGTACCGGGGGCTCATGATACGTCATCTTGTCCTTCCGGGTAACGCGAGCGGAACAAGGGAAGTGCTTCGCTGGATTGCGGGAAACCTTCCACGGAACACCTATGTAAATCTCATGTCGCAGTACCGGCCGGTTTACCGCGCCGGGGAGTTTCCAGAGATAGCCAGGCGCGTCCGCAGAGGGGAATATGAAAACGCCGTCCGCTGGGCCCGGGAAGCCGGCCTTACCAACCTTGACATCCAGGCAAGCCCCTTTTGATCCGAATTGTGCATTCGACTCTTGTCCCGATAATGCGGAAAAATAGGGTTTGAGGTTACCGTATGAAATCCCTGTCACGAAAAAATAAAATTTTTTGGGACCACGGAGACAGGGCTTTCTTGCGGGGCGAGTGGACTTTTTTCAGGAGGGAACTTCCGATCGCAAGCCCTGTGTCGGGTGGAGACTTGCTCCGGATTGGGGTAAATTCCCGATATATTAAGTTTTGGTTTCGTTCGTTTTACTTGACCTCAACGCATTGCAGTCCCGCCTCAAACGGTATGATCATGGCGCTGTCCTCCTCCTCAGGCTTAACCCGGTAGAGCACGCCCTCCGGCGAGGCCACGAGGCTTCGCGCCTGCAGAAAGTTTTTATAGTCCGATTTCACGCCGCACACCTTGACAATGAGCGCGTCGGCGAGCCTCGCGCCGCGCACGAATATTTCCTCGTCGCGCCGGTGCTTGTCCTCCACGCTCTCCTCGCGTTTGAGCGAGAAGGTGGGAATGAAGATGATTTTCGCGCCGAGGCGCTTCATCTCGAGGAAGCTTTCATCCTTGAAAACATCGGCGCAGATGAGCACGCCGAAGGTTACGCCGCAGGCCGTAAAAACGCTGAACCGGTCGCCCGGCGTGATCTTTCCTTCCTCGGCGAAGAAGAGATTGCGCTTGCGGTAGAAGCCGAGGCGCTCCCCCCGCGAATAGACGAAGCTGGTGTTGTGAAGCAGGTCCCCGGCGAGCTCGGGCATGGTGCCGCCGACGACCGTGGTGTCGAAGGCGCGCGACATGACGCGCATGCGCGAGAGCTGACGCGCCTGGTTGTGCGCCGTCTGGACGTGGTTCCCGAGGCGTTTGTTGACGAAGAAGTACTCGGGAAAGCACATGAAGTGCGGTCCGAAGGCGCGGATCGGCGCCGCCTCCAGGTGCGTGAGGCGCTCGCCAAGCGGCATCTGGCACAGGACGATTCTGACCGTTTCCATGACGGGGAACCCTGCACCGGGCTTCGCCGGGTGTCAAACAGAAAAGAAGCGGCGGTTCAGAAGGTGCGGATTCGAATCCGCGCCTTCTGAACCGCCGCCCACTCAAAATAAATACTTGATATGCCCCTGAAGTTGGGCTTTACTGATCGAACGCGGCCGATAACGCCGCAATCCGGGCGCCGCGTCATCGCGGAGCGGCGCCGCGCATACGAGGTCTTGATGAGCAGAATCCAGAAATTCAGGGTCATACCATATCTTCCCGAAAGGCTTAAACCGCTCGAAAATATCGCACGCAACATGTGGTGGGTTTGGAATTACGAGGCTATTGAGCTCTTTCGCAGGCTCGATGTGGAGCTGTGGAGGGAGTACGACCATAATCCTGTGGCGCTGCTCGGCGCCATATCGCAGAAGGACCTGGACGCCGCCGCCGAATCCGAGAGCTTCCTGGCCCACATGCGCCGCGTCGAGGAGGAGCTGGACTGGCACCTCACCAAGAAGTCATGGTTCGAGGAGAACTATCCCGACTTCGAGGGCGGCGAGATCGCATATTTCTCGGCCGAGTTCGGCATCCACGAAAGCCTTCCGATCTACTCCGGGGGGCTCGGCGTTCTTGCCGGCGACCACCTCAAGTCGGCGAGCGAGCTCGGGCTTCCGCTCTACGGCGTGGGGCTTCTCTACAGGCTCGGGTATTTCCACCAGTATCTCACCATCGACGGCTGGCAGCAGGAGCGGTTCCCCGAAACGGATTTCTACAATATCCCGGTTACATTGCTGAAGGACGCTGCGGGGAAACCGCTGATGATATCGGTCGAGTTTCCCGGCAGGGACGTCCACGCACAGGTGTGGGAGGCGACGGTGGGGAGGGTGAGGCTTTATCTTCTCGACACCAACATCGACGCCAACGACATAGAGGACAAGGCGATCACCGACCAGCTCTATGGCGGCGACACGGAGATGCGTATAAAACAGGAAATGCTTCTGGGAATCGGGGGCGTGCGGGCGCTCGGGGCCCTGGGCAAGAACATCACCGTGTACCATATGAATGAAGGCCATTCGGCCTTCCTCGCCGTGGAGCGGATACACATGGCGATGACCTCGCACGATATGAACTTCAACGAGGCTCTCGAGTTCGTGTTTCCCGGGAACGTCTTCACCACGCACACGCCGGTTCCGGCCGGGAACGACCGCTTTGCTGCCGAGCTCATCGACAGGTACCTCTCGCATTATTACGGGAAGCTCGGCATCACACGCGAGGAGTTCCTCGCCCTGGGGCGCGAGAATCCTTTCGATAAAAGCGAGACCTTCTGTATGACGGTGCTGGCAATAAAGACCGCAGCCGCGTGCAACGGCGTTTCGAAGCTGCACGGCTCGGTGTCCCGCAACATGTGGAGGAACATCTGGCCCTCGCTCCCCGTGCACGAAGTGCCGGTCAGCCACGTCACCAACGGCGTGCAGATACTGTCGTGGACGTCGGACGAGATGATGCGCCTGCTCAACCGTTACCTGGGGCCGCGCTGGATCGACAACCCGGTGGACAAAGACATGTGGCTCAACGTCGACTCCATTCCCGACTCGGAGCTGTGGCGCTGCAGGGAGCGCCTGAGGGAGCGTCTGGTCGGCTTTTCGCGCAAGAAGCTCAAGGAGCAGCTCTATTCGCGGGGAGCGCCGAAGACCGAGGCCGAGAAGTCCGACGCGGTGCTCGACAGCGAGGCGCTCACCATCGGTTTCGCCCGGCGTTTCGCCACGTACAAGCGGGCGACACTCATCCTGCGCAGCATGCCGCGCCTGGAGAAGCTCCTCCTCGACAAGGAGCGGCCCATCCAGCTCGTCTTCGCCGGCAAGGCCCATCCCCGCGACGCGGCCGGGAAGGAGCTCATCAAGCATATCGTCAACCTGGTCCGCGATGACCGCTTCAGGAATAAGATCGTCTTCATAGAGGATTACGACGTCAATATCGCACGATACCTGGTGCAGGGCGTGGATATCTGGCTGAACACCCCCGTTCGGCCGCTCGAGGCCTCGGGCACCAGCGGCATGAAGGTCGTGCCCAACGGCGCTCTCAACATCAGCACGCTCGACGGCTGGTGGGTGGAGGGATACAACGGCACCAACGGCTGGGCCATCGGCAAGGGCGAGGAGTACGACGATTCCGATTACCAGGACGATGTGGAGAGCCTCTCGCTATACAACATCCTCGAAAAAGAGGTCATCCCCATGTTCTATAACCGCGGCGCCGACGGCCTCCCGCGCGAGTGGATAGGCCGGATCAAGGAGTCGATGAAGACGCTGTGCCCGCAGTTCAACACCAACCGCATGGTGCGGGAATACACGGAGCGCTATTACCTTAATGCCAACAAGAATTTCCGCAAGTTTTCGAATGATGGCTTCCGCAGGGCGCGCGATCTGGCCCAGTGGAGAAAGAAGGTCCGCGGCGCCTGGGGGAAGGTCGCCATAAAGGACATCATCTTCGGCGAGGAAAAGGAGGTTACGGTGGGAAGCAGACTCACCGTCAGGGGCATGGCGAACCTTGGCGACCTCACGCCTGAGGATGTGCAGGTGGAGCTTTATTTCGGCGGGCTTAACGCCGCCGGCGTCATTGTGGATGGCGTGGCGCTTCCAATGTACATGGCCGAAAAGACGGGCGACGGCCTGTTTGTATACGAAGGCCACATGCTCTGCCTCAAGTCCGGCCAGTTCGGGTGCACCGTGCGGGTCATTCCGGCGCACCGGGGCCTGGTGCGCAAGTTCGAACCGGGGCTTATCATGTGGGCGTAAGGCGCCTCCGGCGTCAACGGCCGCTGGTCCCGGCGCAGACATCTCCACTTCGTTCAACCGCCGGCCGGAATCAGGCCGGCGGTGCCGCGTGGTAGCTCTGCAGCGAGCGCACCTCAAGGTGCCCGTGCTCGCGGGCGCGTATGCTCTTTACCGCCGCCGTGGCCGCGGCCATGGTGGTGATATAGGGGATGCGATACTTGATCGCGGCCTTTCTGATATAGGAGTCGTCATGCTCGCTTTGCCGTCCCTGCGGCGAGTTGATGAGGAGGTGGATCTCGTTGTTCTTTATATGGTCGATGATGTTGGGCCGTCCCTGGTGGAGTTTCATCACCATCGTCGAATTCAGCCCGCTTTCGGCCATAAACCGGCCGGTGCCGTTGGTCGTCATGATGGTAAAGCCAAGGCCCGCGAGCTCCCGCGCCACCTCCAGGGCCTGCGGCCTGTCCTTCTTGTTGACGGTGATGAGCACGGTGCCGCGCATGGGCAGTATCTGCTGCGCGGCGGCCTGGGCCTTGAAGTAGGCCAGACCGAAGTTTTCCGACATCCCAAGCACCTCTCCGGTCGAGCGCATCTCGGGTCCCAGCACCGGGTCCACCTCCGAGAACATGTTAAACGGGAACACCGACTCCTTGACGCCGAAATGGCGTATGCGCACGCTCTTGAGCACCATGTCGATAATTTTGGAGCCCATCATCACGCGCGTGGCGATCTTCGCCATGGGGATGTTGCACACCTTGGAAACCAGCGGCACCGTGCGTGAGGCCCGCGGGTTGGCCTCGAGTATGTAGACCGTCTCTCCGAGGATTGCGTACTGGATGTTCATGAGGCCGACGACGTTGAGCTCGACGGCGATACGCCGTGTGTAATCCTCGATGGTCCAGATGTGCTTTTCGCCGATGCTCACCGGCGGAATGACACAGGCCGAATCGCCCGAGTGGATTCCCGCAAGCTCAATATGCTCCATCACCGCGGGGACGAAAGCGTTCTCTCCATCGCATATGGCGTCGGCCTCCGTCTCTATTGCGTTCTCGAGAAACTTGTCGATGAGAATGGGGCGCTCGGGCGAGACCTCCACCGCCGCCTCCATGTACTGCTTGAGCATTTCGGGATAGTGGATGATCTCCATGGCCCGCCCACCCAGGACGTACGACGGGCGCACGATGAGCGGATAGCCTATTTCCTCGCCGATTGAAAGCGCCTGCTTCAGGGTGCTCGCCATGCCCGAGCGGGGCTGGGGAATGCCGAGCCGGTCGATGACCTTGCGGAAGCGGTCGCGGTCCTCGGCCAGGTCGATGGATTCGGGCGTGGTGCCGATGATTTTTACACCCGCGCGCAACAGCTCGCCCGCGATGTTCAGCGGCGTCTGTCCGCCGAACTGGACGATGATTCCCTCGGGCTTCTCCTTTTCGTAGATGGAGAGCACGTCCTCCACGGTGAGCGGTTCGAAGTAGAGTTTGTCCGAGGTGTCGTAGTCGGTCGAGACCGTCTCGGGATTGCAGTTTACCATGATGGATTCGTAGCCCATGTCGCGGAGCGTGAAGGCCGCGTGAACGCAGCAGTAATCGAACTCGATCCCCTGGCCGATGCGGTTGGGGCCTCCGCCCAGCACCATGATCTTGCGGTGGTCGGAGACGCCGACGCGGTCCTCGCCGATATAGGTCGAATAATAGTATGCGGCGTTTTCCACGCCGCTCACCGGAATGGCGTCCCACGCCTGCCGTATTCCGAACGCAAGCCGGCGCTGCCGAAGTTCGCTTTCCGCCATTCCCGTTATCCGGGCGAGATACCGGTCCGAAAAGCCGTCACGCTTGGCCCTTCGGAGCAGTTCCTCCGGCAGATCCTTCCCCCCGTAAGCGAGTATTTCCTCTTCGAGGTCCACGAGCTCCTTCATCTGCTCGATGAACCAGCGCTTGATGTACGTCCTCGAGGAAAGCGTGTCGATGTCCGCGCCCTTGCGGAGCGCCTCATACATGATGAACTGACGCTCGCTGGTGGCGTCGCCGAGCATTGCCATAAGCTCATCGAGGCCGCGCTCGTGGAAGTCCCTGGCGAAGCCGAGGCCGTAGCGTCCGGTCTCCATGGAGCGTATGGCCTTATGCAGAGCCTCCTTGTAGTTTTTACCGATGCTCATGGCCTCGCCCACCGAGCGCATCTGCGTGCCGAGACGGTCCTGTACGCCCTCGAATTTCTCGAAGCCCCAGCGCGGGAATTTCACGACAACGTAGTCGCCCGAGGGCGTGTATTTGTCGAGCGTACCGTCGCGCCAGTAGGGGATCTCGTCGAGCGTAATCCCGCACGCCAGAAGCGACGAGACGAAGGCGATCGGAAAGCCGGTGGCCTTTGATGCCAGCGCCGACGAGCGGGAGGTGCGCGGATTGATCTCGATGACCACGATGCGGCCGGTGGCCGGGTCGTGGGCGAACTGCACGTTGGTTCCGCCGATCACCTCGATCGACTCGACGATTGAGTATGAATACTCTTGAAGTTTCTTCTGGAGCTCCGCGCTGATGGTGAGCATCGGAGCCACGCAGAACGAGTCGCCCGTGTGGACGCCCATTGCGTCGACGTTCTCGATGAAGCACACCGTTATCATCTTACCCTTCGAATCGCGCACAACCTCGAGTTCCAGTTCCTCCCAGCCGAGGACCGACTCCTCGACCAGTACCTGGCCCACCGGGCTCGCCGATAGCCCGCGCGATACGATGACGCGCAGCTCCTCCAGGTTATAGACGAGCCCGCCGCCGGTGCCGCCCATTGTGTAGGCGGGGCGGATGACCATTGGAAAGCCGATCCGCTCGGCGATTCTCTCGGCCTCCTGCACGCTGTAGGCCGGCTCGCTCTTCGGCGTGGCAATGCCGAGCCTGTTCATGGTTTCCTTGAAGGCGATACGGTCCTCGCCGCGCTCGATCGCGTCCGCCTGCACGCCGACGATTTGCACGCCGTATTTGTCGAGGATGCCCTTTTTGTGCAGTTCGGACGAGAGGTTGAGGGCGGTCTGGCCCCCGAGGTTGGGGAGGAGCGCATCGGGCCGCTCCTTTTCAATAATCATCTCCAGCATCTCCATGTTCAGCGGTTCGATGTAGGTGGCGTCAGCCATGTCGGGATCGGTCATGATCGTCGCCGGGTTGGAGTTGACCAGCACGATGGAATAACCGAGCGAGCGGAGCGCCTTGCAGGCCTGGGTTCCGGAATAATCAAACTCGCAGGCCTGTCCGATCACGATGGGGCCCGAACCGATTATGAGTATCTTGTTGATGTCGGTGCGTTTGGGCATGGGAATCCTCTATGGTTTAGCGTTACTGACAAGATATTAAGTACAGCTAAAATAGCGACGGGCGGGACGGCCTTCTGTCAACAAAAATATTCAGACCGCGGCGGCGAATGAGGCGAGGGTCCGGACCGCTATGCCGGGGTCTTTTTTGCGCGGATCGAGACCGCATTTTACCCAGTGGTCCGCAAGCGCGCGGAACATGGCGAAGGGGCCGGCAAAGCGCGGCGCGAGATTCAGAAGCATGTCGCGGAAGCGGCCCGAATTGTACAGCGAATCGACGAGGCCCTCCACGCGGTGAAGGAGGGCGATTTCGCCCGCAAAGAGCCAGCGGTTCGAGATGACCTCGTACGGCGGCTCGGGATTGAACGATAATTCATAGTCGACTGCGCGCTCGCGCATCTCGGTTCCCGGCAGTACCTTTAAAAAGCCGAGCTGCAGATGGTCCGGCCGAAGTGAATGCGCCTCGTCGAAGGAGCGCGCGATCGTTTCGAGGGTATCGTACGGAAGGCCGGCGATGAGGTCCAGGTGCGTGCGGATATTGCCCGGCGCGATAAGGCGCGCGATGGCGCGGCGCGATGCCGGCCAGTCCTCCGCGCGGTGCACCGCG
Source organism: Spirochaetota bacterium (assembly GCA_035477215.1). Taxonomy (NCBI): domain Bacteria; kingdom Pseudomonadati; phylum Spirochaetota; species Spirochaetota bacterium. The sequence goes on from DATIKU010000047.1 coordinate 58,383, forward strand.
CGGAGGGTCTCCTCGTTCGTGGACTGAACGCCGACTTCGAACTGGAAGAGCCCCGGCCGCGCGGTTTCGAGCAGAGCGAGGTCTTCGTCCGCGAGGAGCGCCGGATGCACTTCGAAATGGAAGCGTTTTTCCGTCCCCGAGTCGATGAGGTGCCGCCAGATCGCACGCGCCCGTTCGGGCCGGGCGTTGAAGGTGCGGTCGACGAACTTGACGGTGCCGGGCGCCTTCGCGATCAGAACGTCGAGCTCGCGAAGTACCATGGAGAGTTCGCGGAATTCCAGGCGCGCGTCGCCGCGCGATGAGAGGCAGTAGGCGCAGCGGTACGGACAACCGCGGCCGGACTCGTAATAGACGTAGCGGTTGGCGAAGCGCGCGAAGTCGGTGTCGTCGTAGAGGAAAGGGAGTTCGGTGAACGGAGGATTGGCGCCGCGGATGAGTCTCTCGCGGATGTTGAAATCACCCGAGGCGATTTTCCGAAAGGCCGCCTCGCCGGGGCCCGCCACCACGCAGTCGACCCCGCTCATCGAAAGCCACTCCGCGGGCGCGTGCGTGACCTCGGGCCCGCCGAGCACAACGCGACAATCGGGCAGTGCGGTCTTTATCCCCGGAAGAAGCCCGCGCACCACGCGTGCGTTCCAGATGTACACCGAGATTCCGACGAGGCCGGGACGCGAGGCGATGACGTCCGCGAGTATTCTGTTGGACGCTGCGTTTATGCTCGTTTCGAGGATTTCGATGCGCCGGTCGAGCCCGCGGCAGTACGCGCGCAGGGAGTAGAGCGCAGGATTGGAATGCGAGTAACGCGCATTGATGCCGAGGAGAATGATGTCCGGGTATTTCTCAATGCGCGTCGTCATGACGTAATGTACCGGCCGCCCGACGCAGGCCACGGGCGGCCGGGGCGCTTATTTTGCACGGATCTCCGAGATGCAGGTATCGCGGTATTTGCTTCCCGGATATACCGACAGAATCTCGATCGCGACGAAGGTCGTATGCTGATCGAGACAGGATGGGGACGGTTTCGTTTTTAGCGGTTTGTGCGCGGGAAGCAACAGCGGCTGATAACCGTTTATATCTTTAAGCTCAATCGTGTGCCGGGCGAGGACGGTGACATCCGTGAAGATTTCGGAGTACTGGCCCACCGCACAATCCACGGCCTGGAGAACATAGACGTTCGCCTTCCGCGGCCTGCCGTTTTCGCGATAGAGCTTTTCGGACTTGCCCAGTCCCGTCCATATCTCGAGCGGCGTTTTCGTGTCCACGCGGGCGATCACGATCTCGCCCGTGCCGTCGCCCTTCGCCCCCTCGGCCCAGCAGGTTTCAGGCGAGCCGTCGGTGAGCCGCCCGGCGGCGTACATGCAGCTCCACTCCATGTAGGCGCGTCTGGCCGGGAAGTCGTCTTCATCGTTTTCAGCGTCCGCCGGCGGCTTTGGTCTGGCCGGTGGTTTACCCGTGGCGGCGAGGGTCGACGTGGCCCAGGCGCACTGGTAGCCGTACCAGGGGTCAAGGGCGGGAATGACGTCACCGGGTTTAAGGCCTTTTTTAAGGGACTGCTTCGCGCACGCGCAGTCGCGTATCCCGTGGTAGGAGTGACCGGGGAAACCGCCCGCAGTGCACAGAAAGACCGACGCGGCGAAGACCAGAATGAAACGTTTCATGGCGCACCACCTCTCGAAAGATTGATTCCGGACAGCACAGGGTATGATAGTTTCTCCGGAATGTAAAGGATTAATCAGGGGGGAATCGCCAAGGCGTGGCGCCGGTCGCCCCAATTTCATGAAACACTATGTGTTGGAATGAGCCATTTGATCATCTCGTGATATCTCTTTACGCCACTCGCGGGGAATAACGATTGACTTTTTGCGGGTATGAACATAAAGGTATAAATGTACCGGTTCATAATATACAGGCGGCGCCATGCCGCATTCCCGGAGGGAAGGTATGAAACGAAATAAATCCGTGCTGTGCGCCGCGATGCTCGCGGTGCTGTTCGCGTTTTCCGCTGTCGCCCATGCGGCCGATCTCAGCGTAGGGGCATCCACCTGGTATTCATGGTGGCGTTTAGAGGATAGGGACGGGACGCAAACGTTCGACCCGGCCCTTCTTTACGGCCCGGTCCTTGCGCTCGGATTCGGCGGCCCCTGGAGTCTGTCCTCGATTTTTCTCTACGGCAGATTCGACATGGACAACGAGGGCGATAAGAGCGAGAAAATCGACCGCTACGATTCCGATACCGCGCTCAATTACTCCATCAACCGGTATATCAAGTTCTTCGGCGGCGCTAAGTTCATGGGCTATGCCATGCAGGGGAGCTCGTTTTCGCACATGGCGCTCGGTCCGGCGCTCGGCATAGGGGTAACCCTTCCGGTTTCCGACAGCCTTTTCATCCTGTGGAACGCCTCCGGGGCGTTTCTGTTCGGGAAGCACCAGGAGGAAGACAGCGGGGTGAAAATGAAATCGGATTACACCGAACCGGGCGTCAACACCAACCTGTCGCTCGCCTGGTACATCGAGTCCATGTCGACGACCATCACCCTGGGATTCCGATACCAGTTATTCGGGACGTTTTACAATAAGGAGGAGAACTTTACCGACATGACCCACCAGTTCTATGGTATAACGCTATCGGCCGTGTACGCGTTCGCGCTGTAACGGGGTCCCGGCGGGAAGGGCCCTGATGTTCTATCAGATTGGTTGATATATCAGGAGGATTGCATGAAAGCCTTGCGTCGCATCGTTCCCGGGCTGTTTATGATCGCTTTACTGCTGTTCCCCGTTGCCGCGGGCGCCGCCGATCTCAGCGTCGGCGGTTCGGTCTGGTACGCTTGGTATAGCGAAAACCAGATCAATAACAGCGACCCATCGGTGGATCCGACATTCCTCTACGGACCCGTGTTCGCTCTCGGCTTCGCCCCCAAATGGAGCCTCACGGCGGTGTTTTTGTACGGAGTCTACGATTATCCCATGATGTCGGGAGAAACCGAGCCGTTGCGACGGTACGACTCCGATATCGCACTCAATTATTCCATCAATCGTTACGTAAAGCTGTTCGGTGGTGCGAAAATAATGGGCTATACATTCGATAGCGGTAGCCATTACGGCGTGGGGCCTGCGCTCGGGCTGGGTGTTACCATCCCGCTTTCGGACAGCCTCTTCCTTCTATGGAATGTGTCGGGAGTGTACGGATTCGGTCGCGAGGAGCACGATGGGGGTTCGTCCTCGGACGCGCGCGAGGCTGGCTTCAATACGACGCTCTCGCTCGCGTACTACATCGAGTCGGCGTCCACCACAATCACCCTGGGAGGGCGTTATCAGTGGTTTAATATTAATTATGAGAAAGACGATCCCGACGAGTTTCCCGAATCGAATATAACTTTCTACGGAATCACGTTCTCGGCGGTGTATTCGTTCGAATTATGATCCTGGCTCGCCGCGGCCCGTGAACCAGGCCGCGGCGATAACGGGTCTACCTCTTTTCGAGCGAACCGTCCTTTATAACGACCGTTTCCGAGCCGCTCGCTTTGACGCTTCCCACCCCGACCACCTCGATCTCGCAGTCGGAGCACACGCTCATCTGTGTGGTGCTGCTCTCGATTGAAGTGTGCGTCGTGCCGCCCGAGTGGATCTTCACCTCGTAGCGGCGCGAGTCCTCGTTCCGTAAATCGACCGCCCAGACCGAGGCGGCGCATAAAAGTACGAGTAAAACCACGATCTTTTTCATCATCTCCTCCCTTTGTTTAATTTATACGCGGATGGGACACCCGGACGGCGTGGAAGTCAATTTCAATTTATCGCGGGCGGGGACGCGGCTCGGTAACGTTGAGCACGCCGCACACTGGCTTTTGTCCACGATATTTTCGGTCCACGGGAAAAGGAATTGCGCACCGCGCCCTTTTCCGCACTATTGGAAGGGGGGCGGGCGCGATCCATGGCCGGAAGCAGGGCGTCCGATGGGGGGCATGAAGATACTGGTAATTTCCGATTCACACGGCAGCGTCGTCATGTTGCAGCGCATAATCGAGCGCGAAGCCCAGTTCGATTGCCTCGTACACTGCGGCGACGGCGTTGCCGACCTGCTGAACGTGCGCCTTCCGCACGGCGTGCCGGTGACTCGCGTGTCGGGAAATGTGGACCGCGCGAGGGGAATAGTTCTTCCGGCGGCGGAGGCGCTGGAGGCGGAAGGGCTGCGCATTCTCGTAACGCACGGCGATGCCTTTCGGGTCGAGAACGATTATGGCATTCTCATTGAGGCGGCGAGGGCGCACGGGTTCGACCTGGCGCTGTTCGGACATACGCACATCAAGTATCTGAGGAACCACAGACCGGTTCTTTTCAATCCCGGGCCGGCCATCGGCGGATCATACGGAGTGGTTGAGATTCTGGATGGAGCGCCGGTTTTTCGTCATGAGCGCTGCGAGGACACCGAAGACGCGGCTACTGGAGGCTCCCTCGCTTGAGTGACGCGAACTCTCCTTCAAGCTTCATGAAGGCATCCACCACCGCGGAGTCGAAGTGTGTGCCCGAGCTTTCCTGGATAATGTTCACCGCGGTTTCGTGCGGATAGGCTTCCTTGTAAGGCCGCTTGCTGATAAGCGCGTCATAGACGTCCGAAACGGCCACGATCCGCGCGGAGAGCGGGATATCCCTGCCCTGAAGGCCCTGCGGATATCCAGTGCCGTCCCACCGCTCGTGGTGATAATAGGCGATCTCCTTTCCCAGGTTGAGGTATGACCTCCCGCGCACCTTCTTCTCCGCCTCGGCGATGGTGTCGCCGCCGATGACCGAATGCCGCTTGATGATCTCGAACTCGTCAGGCGAGAGGCGGGCCGGCTTGTGGAGTATCACGTCGGGGATGCCGACCTTTCCGATGTCGTGCAACGGGCACGAGTTTACCAGGTCGATTATGTAGTCCTCGGAGATGTAATCCCGGTATTCGTCGGTCAGCGAGAGCTCGCGCGCCAGTATCTCCGTGTACTTCATTATCCGCTCCAGGTGGAGCCCCGTCTCGATATCGCGATATTCCGCGAGCTTGGCGAGCGACACGATCGTGATGAGCTGCGCCTGCTGAAGCCTGAAGGTGAGCTCGCGCCACTTCTCTTCCAGGCGCGCCTTCTCTCCGTTGTCGAAAAAGAAGGCGATGACCGCGATCGGGCGGTCCTTCTCGTCCTTCATGGCCGACTCGATGTACATGATGTCGACGGCGCCTTCGCCCTTTTTGCGCATTTTCATCTCGCGGTTACGCTGGGCGGCGAGCGGGTCGCGCGATAAGAATTCGTGGTAGACGGGTCTGTCATCGTTTATCACGAATTCGGCTATATTCCTGTCCAGCGTCTCTGACGCACCGTATCCGAGTATGAGCGAGGCGCCGGTGTTCCAGCTCGTTATCTTTCCCGAGAGGTCGGTGGTGATGATGCCGATAAAATCGTTCTGGAGTATCTTCTCCTGGAAGGCCGAAAGGTTCCCCACCAGCGTCTCGAGGCTCTTGCGGCGGGTGATGTCGCGCGCGACGATCTGAAACCCCTGCATTTCGCGCGAGACGGAGTTAACCATCATCTCTATCCACAGCTCGCCGCGGGACTGGGTCTTCATCCGGAGCTCGAGCGGCTCGGTGGGCGAGCCGTTTTGCACGCTCGCGGCTATAACCTCCCTGACCCTCTCCCGGTGCGTCTGGGGAAAAAGCGAATAGAGATCGATGGCCTTGCCCCGCTTCGTCGAAAGCCCGGTCAGCTCGTGGAAGATGCGGTTGGAGTATTTGATCCTGCCGTCGTTGTTGCACAGGATGATCATGTCGCGCGAACACTCGACGAGGTTGCGGTACTTGAGCTCAGATTTGAAAAGCTTTTCCGAGTTGCGCTGGCGGCTGATTTCCACGGCGGCCGAATTGGCGAGGAAGCTGAAATACTCGAAGTTCTCCTCGAATGGCCCGTCATCGACCGAGATCGCGATCACGCCGACCGTGGCGTCCTGGGTTTTCAGCGGGAAAACCGCCTGCGATTGCCCGTTGAAGAGATATGCCGCCTCGGCGATCTCGTTGTCGAAGGCCGCCGGGAAACACTGCTTGAAAAATCCGAATACCTCGCGCTCGCCCCTGTAAAAGGCGGGTTTCCCGACGAGGGCCGTCTGAACGAAGGGATTGCCCGGGTTTTTACGCGGCCGCAGGTGCACGCCGGGGATCGCGATCTTGAAAATGCCGTTGAGCTTCTGTAAGATATCCGGCGGGTGTATCTTGAATATGTACATGTCCTCGTCCTCGAAGAGGGCGAAGGCCGTTGTCCGCGCTCCAAGCTCCTTGAATCCGCAGATGATCTTGTCGACGCTCTCGCGCATGTCGTGCGCGCCCTTGATCCCGTAAACCGTGTTCACCAGTACGGTGAGTTTTTTTTCCTTCTCCTGCTGCTCCTCATTCCGCCTGTTTATGGCGGCCTCGAGCTCATCCGCCCGGTGGCGCAGTTTTTGCTCGGAAATGACGCGTTCGGTGACGTCTTCAATGACGATCATGACCGCCTCGACACCACCGCGCGCCTTACCCAGGGGCATCGCCCTTTTACGGTAATGCGCAACGGCGCCGTTTCTCTCGCCTTTAAATTCGCAGGTGGATTCCTCGCCGGCAAGAAAAGTCTTCCGGGCGAGGCAGTCGGGGCAGGGCGTGTCGCGATCGTCGGGCGCGACCAGACGGTAACAGTGCTGCTTTTCCCCGCTCTCGTATGCGGGGAAGGTATCGCGGAACACGTTATTGCTGTCGAGTATCTCGAAATTTCGGTTGATTACGAAAACCGCGTTCGGATCGGCGTCGAATACGCTGCGAGAAATATCGGCCATGTTATGCGTCGACGCGCCCTGGAGCACCGAGTTGTCGATGGAACGAGTACCGAAAGGATTTCTGGAATCCCTGCGCATGTCTGCAGCCAGCCGCCATCACATTCTATTTTTGAGCGGGATTGTCGTATTCCTTGGTAATACCTATCGGAAAGATTGCCGGGTATTAATAGACAAAAAAGAGGGGTTGGCCGACCGAGAGGCCGAGCCCGGCGCAGCGTTCCTTTTTCTTGGTGGTGTAAAACGGTTCGACGGCGCGTTTTTTCCGCTCAGCCGGGCGCGGACGTATTCACCAATCTGGGCGCGCCTTTTGGCAAAAAAGTCAAAATAAATACCTTACGGCCACGCGCTCCCGGGAAAATCTTTGGTTGACAACCAAAGATATTCCATTAGAAAGGTCTTGAAAGTAGTAATACCATTAAAGCCACAATAAGTAGTATTATAACATTAACTCGCAATAATGCGCACTTTTAATACGCTTTCGTTTAAAACCGGAGGCGGGCCGCAGGGTGTGCGTTAAGCAAGGAGGAATCGCATGAAGGGAGCGTATCAGAAGGCATACGAAGAATCGCTTAAAAATCCGGATGAATTCTGGGGAAGGGCGGCGAAGGCCGTGCACTGGGACCGGCCGTACGAAAAGGTGCTCGATGATTCAAAGAAGCCCTTTTACCGCTGGTTTACCGGCGGCGATCTGAACACCTGCTACAACGCGCTCGACCGCCACGTGCTGGGCGGAAGGGCGGATCAGGCGGCGCTGATCTATGACAGCCCGGTGACGGGGACCGTGGCGCGTTACACCTACCGCGAGCTCCTCGACAGGGTCGCGCTCTTTGCCGGGGTCCTTGCCGAAAACAGGGTCGGGAAGGGCGACACGGTGATCATCTACATGCCGATGATACCCGAGGCCCTCATCGCCATGCTCGCGTGCGCGCGCATCGGCGCTGTGCATTCGGTGGTGTTCGGCGGTTTTGCCCCCAACGAACTCGCGGTGCGGATAGATGACGCGCGGCCGGCGCTCATCGTCACGGCCTCGTGCGGGATAGAGGGCAAGAAGGTGATCGAATACAAGCCGCTCATCGACCGTGCCATCGACCTCGCCGAACACAAGGTAAAACGGACCATCATCTATCAGCGCCCCCAGGCGTCCGCGGCGCTTACCGAGGGGCGGGACGTCGACTGGGCCGAGGCCGAGAAAAAGGCGAAGCCGGCCGGCTGCGTGTCGCTGAAGGCAACCGATCCGCTGTATATACTCTACACCTCCGGGACCACCGGAATGCCCAAGGGCGTGGTGCGCGACAACGGCGGACACGCGGTGGCGCTCACCTGGAGCATGAAGAACATCTACGGAATGGAGCCTGGAGACGTATTCTGGGCCGCCTCGGACGTTGGCTGGGTGGTTGGCCACTCGTACATTGTGTACGGGCCGCTGCTGTACGGCTGCACCACCATCATGTACGAGGGCAAGCCCGTCGGCACCCCCGATCCGGGAGCTTTCTGGCGCGTGATATCCGACCACGGCGTCAGCGCACTCTTCACGGCGCCGACAGCCTTTCGCGCCATAAAGAAGGAAGACCCGAACGGCGAGTACCTTAAAAAATACGACCTGTCGAAGTTTCGAACGCTCTTCCTTGCCGGCGAGCGGCTCGATCCCGACACCTACCACTGGGCGAGCGCCATGCTGGGCAAGCCGGTCATCGACCACTGGTGGCAGACCGAAACCGGCTGGGCCATTGCCGCCAGCTGCATGGGGCTGGAGTCGCTGCCGATAAAGGCGGGTTCGCCTACCAAGCCGGTGCCCGGTTTCCATGTTGAGATTCTCGACGGCGACGGCAAATCCGTCCCAAACGGCACAGAGGGCGTGGTGGCCATCAGGCTGCCCCTGCCTCCGGGGACCTTCCCGACGCTCTGGAAGAACGACGACAAATTTCGCGAGTCATATCTCGACATCTACCCCGGCTATTACTTTACCGGTGACGGCGGCTACTACGACACCGACGGGTATATCTATATCATGGGGCGCGTCGATGACGTCATCAACGTGGCCGGGCACCGCCTGTCGACCGGCGCCATGGAGGAGATAATCTCACAGCACCCTGACGTCGCCGAGTGCGCCGTTGTGGGCGCGGCGGACACCTTCAAGGGGCAGCTGCCGCTGGGCTTCGTGGTGCTTAAAAGCGGCGTGGAGCGCGATCCGAACGAGATCGTGAACGACCTGGTGCGCATGGTGCGCGATCAGATCGGCGCGGTCGCGTGCTTCAAGCAGGCCGTTGTCGTGAAACGCCTGCCGAAAACACGGTCCGGAAAAATTCTGCGAGGGACTATGCGCAAGATAGCCGATGCGGAAACGTACGGCGTTCCCTCAACGATCGACGATCCGGTGGTTCTGGAGGAGATAAAGGATTCGCTTGGGTCGGCGGGGTACAAGAGGGCTTGAGTGGATTGCGGTAATCAGGGGCGGCCGGCCGTACGCACCGGGCGGCCGCCCGATTTCCCGGACGGAGCGACAGGGGCCGGTCAGACGGAATACGAAGGATCTTTTTTGACCAGTATCTCCTTGATCTTTGAGTCCCCGGCCGAAAAATAGATGATGTGCGATTCGAGGATCTTAAACTCACTCATCAGCTTGAGAAACTCTTCGTCGAAACCATGCTCCAGCAAATCGATCTCACGCACCCGCGTCTTCCCGATAAATAGTGCTTTCATGTCCCTTCCCGGCAGCAGTGATTTCCAAGCAACAAGTTTTTCCCTTACTGAAGATGTTCGCATGGTAGGCGGGGAGTCCGTTTTTGTCCACTCTTTTAAAAGGTTTTTTTATTCTCCACGGACATGAAATCCGGTGCCGCCACTATTTTACATATTTGTAATTGACAATTTTTTTCACTTTACTTTATCCTCCAGATTTTTCTTTAATGTCTCGATCCGCCGGCTTCCGCGACCAATACTCTTGTTTTGAGGAACTGAATGCCTAAAAGAGACGACATCAAGAAGATACTTATCATCGGTTCGGGTCCCATAGTCATAGGGCAGGCCTGCGAATTCGACTACTCGGGATCGCAGGCATGCAAATCGCTCAGGGAGGAGGGCTATTCGGTGGTCCTCGTCAATTCCAATCCCGCGACCATCATGACCGATCCCGAACTCGCCGAGCGGACATATATCGAGCCCATCACCCCTGCGATCGTTGAAAAGATCATCCAACGCGAGAGGCCCGACGCCCTGCTTCCAACCGTGGGAGGCCAGACCGCGCTCAACACGGCGCTCGCGCTTGCCGACAGCGGCGTGCTCGAAAAATACAATGTCCGGCTTATCGGCGCGAACGTGGATTCCATCCGTAAGGCCGAAGACCGGGACCTCTTTAAGAAGGCGATGATAAAGATCGGCCTGGATGTGCCCGACTCGGGACTCGCCTCGTCGATCGACGAGGCGCTCGCGGTGCTCGGGCGCATCAGTCTTCCCCTCATCATACGGCCGGCGTTCACGCTCGGAGGGAGCGGCGGCAACATCGTCTACAACCGCGAGGATTTTGTAGACCTGGTTCGCAGGGGTCTTGATGAATCGCCGATAAGCCAGGTACTGATCGAGGAGTCGATCATCGGCTGGAAGGAGTACGAACTGGAGGTGATGCGCGATACGCGGGACAACGTCGTCATCATCTGCTCCATCGAGAACTTCGACCCCATGGGCGTGCATACGGGCGACTCAATCACCGTGGCCCCCCAGCAGACGCTCACCGACCGCGAGTACCAGAATATGCGCGACGCCGCAATCCGCATAATCCGCGAGATCGGCGTGGAAACCGGCGGCTCGAACATACAGTTTGCCGTAAACCCGTACGACGGCCGTATGCACGTTATTGAGATGAACCCGCGCGTGAGCCGAAGCTCCGCGCTCGCCTCCAAGGCCACGGGCTTCCCCATCGCCAAGATCGCCGCAAAGCTCGCCGTGGGGCTCACCCTCGACGAGATCCCCAACGACATTACGCGCGAGACCCCGGCCTGTTTCGAGCCGACGATCGACTACGTGGTGGTGAAGATACCGCGCTGGGCCTTCGAGAAGTTCGATGGCGCAGACACGCGCCTGGGCATCCAGATGAAATCGGTCGGGGAGGCCATGTCGATCGGCCGCACCTTCAAGGAGGCTTTCCAGAAGGCGCTTCGCTCGCTCGAGATAGAGCGGCACGGATTCGGCTCGGACGGAAACATGAAGCTCGACGACGCGCTGAAGGGCCTTCCGGACAGGCTGCGCGACGACCTCATCGAGCGGGCGCTGGTAACGCCCCGCGAAGACCGCATCTTCTACATTCACAAAGCGTTGGAGCTCGGCTGGGAGGTCGAGCGCATCCACCGCCTCACGGCGATCGATCCGTGGTTCCTCGAACAGCTCGGCGAGATCGTGGAAGCCGCCGAATCGTTTCGACGCGGACAGGAGGGTGTCGGCCTTACGGTTGAGTCGGTGCGGACGATGAAACAGTTCGGTTTCTCCGATATGCAGCTGGGGTACATCACAGGAAAGACGGAGATCGACGAATTGCACGCGCTCGGCGTACCGATGAAAAAAGAGCTTTCGAAGGCGTTAAAGAGACGCGAAAAAGAGATACGCGGGTTCAGGTTCGCGAACGATATCCTTCCCGGGTACAGGCTGGTTGACACCTGCGGCGGAGAGTTCGAGGCGTTTACGCCCTATTACTACTCGGCCTACGACGACGAGGACGAATCGCGAAGGACCGGCAAACGCAAGGTGATGATCCTCGGAGGCGGACCCAACCGCATTGGACAGGGCATAGAGTTCGATTACTGCTGCTGCCATGCGTCATTCGCCCTGCGCGAGGAAGGCGTCGACTCGATTATGGTGAACTCGAACCCGGAGACGGTTTCCACCGACTACGACACCTCGGACCGCCTCTATTTCGAGCCGCTCACGCTCGAGGACATACTGCACATATATAGACGAGAAGATCCGCTGGGCGTCATCGTGCAGTTCGGCGGCCAGACTCCGCTGCGCCTGGCGCGCATGCTCGAGGAGAACGGCGTGCGCATCATCGGCACCTCTCCCGATTCGATCGACCGCGCCGAGGACCGCGAGCGCTTCGCCGACGTGGTGCGGAAACTCGGTCTTCTCCAACCCGACAACGGAATCGCCTTCACCGGGGAGGAGGCCATTGCCGTGGCCAACCGGATCGGCTACCCCATACTGGTGCGCCCCTCGTACGTGCTGGGCGGCAGGGCCATGAGCATCATCTACGACGAGAAGAGCCTCGTCGAGTACATCAACAACGCGGCGCAGCTCTCGCCCGAGCACCCCATGCTTGTCGATGACTTCCTCGAGGACGCCATCGAGGTCGACGTGGACGCGCTCTCCGACGGGGAACAGGTGCAGATCGGCGCCATCATGGAGCATATCGAGCAGGCGGGCGTGCACTCGGGCGACTCGGCCTGCATCATTCCGCCGCTTTCCATAGACGGCCCGATGATCGACGAGATCACCCGTTCGACCGCGGCGCTTGCGCGCGAACTTCGGGTTGTGGGGCTTCTCAACATACAGTTCGCGATAAAGGACGGGAGCCTCTACGTGCTCGAGGTCAATCCGCGCGCCTCGCGCACGGTGCCCTTCGCGTCCAAGGCGACCGGCGTGCCGCTGGCGAAGATCGCGGCCAAGCTCATGCTTGGAAGGAAGCTCGGCGAGTTCGGCCTCGATAAACGAAAAGCCCCCACTCACATCAGCGTTAAGGAGGCGGTCCTCCCGTTCAATAAATTTCCGGGGACCGACACCGTCCTCACGCCCGAAATGAAGTCGACCGGAGAGGTGATGGGGATCGCGGCGCATTTCGGCGAGGCCTTTTACAAGGCCGAAATGGCGGCCGGCGAGACCCTGCCGCTCTCCGGGACCATCTTTCTCAGCATCAACCCCCTCTCGAAAGAGGCGCTGCTTCCCGAGATGCGCCTCCTTCACGACCACGGCTTCAGGCTGGTGGCGACCGAGGGTACGGCGCTCTTTCTCAAAGGACACAACATCCCTTGTGAACGGGTTTACAAGGTGAGCGAGGGGCGCCCCAATATCATCGACCTGGTTAAGAACGACGAGATCGACCTCATCATCAACACGCCCACGGGTAAGATCCCCAAACACGACGCCTTTTCCATCCGCCAGGCGGCGCTGCGCTTCCGCGTACCCATCATCACCACCATAGCGGGCGCGAAGGCGGCGGTGCAGGGACTGTTCGAGGTCAAAAAAAACCGGGACGTCTCGGTGCGCTCGATCCAGGAATATCACTCGGAGGTGCGATAGCGCCGTGACCGAAACGACACTTCTCTCCGCCGCCGACATCGCCCGGACAATCGACGAAAACGCCAAGAGGATCTGCGACGAGGTAAAGGACCTCGGGCGCTTCGCGATCGTGGGAATTCAGACCAGGGGGGTCGAGCTCGCCAACCGCATCCGCGCGAAGATCGAGGAGCTGTCAGGGAAAAAGATCGACAGCGGCATTCTCGACATCACCTTCTACCGCGACGACCTCGCCACCAGGGGAGTGCTCCCGGCGATCAAGGAGACGCGCATAGAGTTCAATATCTCAGGCAGAACCATCCTGCTGGTGGACGACGTTATCTTCACCGGGCGCACCACCAAGGCCGCGATCGAGACGCTTATGAGCTTCGGCCGTCCGCGCGCGATCAGGCTTTTCGTGCTGGTCGACCGGGGGAACAGGGAGCTTCCCATCCAGCCGGACTATTTGGGCTATAAAATCGAAACGGATATTCAGGATCGGGTCAAGGTTCGTCTGGCGCCCATAGACGATGTCGGGGACGCGGTAATGCTTTCCCGCCGGTAGGCGGCCTACTTTCGCACCCCGCGCGTGCGCGGACTCCCCCGCCGTGAAAATTCACTGAAACTTCATGTATTGCTGATACTATCAGCACCCCGTCGCGCCTTATTTCCGTTGTGCAAGCGAAGAAGCATGGAACTCACCCCCTGTCCCCCTCTCTTTGAACGAAAGAGAGGGGGAAATCCGGCATGAGTCTGGTTGTCGTACCTCCCCCTTCTCTTCGCCGAAGAGAAGGGGGCCGGGGGGATGAGTTGAGAAGTTGATTGTAATAAATTGTACGAAAGGAAGTGAATTATGATCAGAGTACTGGTCGACAACGTCTACTCGTTCGATGTGAGGCTCTCCCGAAAGATAGCCTATTATACCGGAAAGCGCTTCGTGGATAAACTGATGCGCTATGCCTCTAAAAGCGGCGACGGCCACCTGTACGCGGTGTTCGGCGCCCTCCTCCTCGCGGCGGATCCGGGAATGGGGTCAAAGCTTATTGCGGCAGGCGCACTGGCCCTTGCGATCGAACTCGTTATTCAGAAGGTGGTGAAGCACCTGGTTAAGCGTGAACGTCCGGGAGCGCTGGTGCAGGGTATCCGATTCCTGGTGGACCCGCCCGACCGGTTCAGCTTCCCCTCGGGGCACACGGCCGGGGCGTTTCTTATGGCGACGGTTATCACCTCGCAGTATCCGATGTGGGCCCTGCCGCTGTACATCTGGGCCGCACTGGTGGGTTTTTCCCGGGTCTATAACGGCGTACACTTCCCAACCGACGTGGTGATCGGGTGCGCGCTGGGTCTCGTCACGGCATGGATAGGGCTTTCGGTGGTGATGTAAGCAAAAACCCCGCCATCCTCCGAAGTTCCGGGAGGGACTCCATTGAAGAGGGCGGGGCAAGCGGAGGGTTAGGCCCCCACTTTTATCTCGATCTTCCTCGGTTTCAACTTCTCGCTCTTGGGAAGCGTCAGCGCCAACACCCCGTTTTCCAGCGTCGCGTTGATTTTTTCCCTGTCGATACCGTCTCCAACCACAAAGGTGCGATGGTAGTTGTATAGCCGGTATTCACCGTATTTGAGGTTCTCCTCGCTCGTCAGCTCTTCGTCCAGCCTGCCGTATATGTCCAGCTGGTTCTTCTCGAGGGTGATCTCGAGGTTCTCTTTCCGGGTTCCGGGCATGTCGGCCCTGATTACATACTCCTCGGCGGTTTCGTATATGTCCGCGGCCGGAACGATGACGCACTCCTCGCAGTTATACGCATCCTTTTTGACCTTCTTTACATCGTTTGCCATGATGATACCTCCTTTACCGTATCTCGATCTTCTTCGGCCGGGCCTCTTCGGCCTTGGCGAGCCTGATCGTCAGAATCCCGTCCTTAAGCCCCGCCTCGATCTTCTCCCCATCCACGCGGTAGGGCAGGCGTACCGCCTTCTGGAACCTGCCGAATACCCGCTCCCTGCGTATGTAGGGCTTGTCCTGTACGTCGCTCTTCTTTTCGCCCTCGAGTACGAGGCTGTTGTCGACAAGCTGAATATTGAGCGAGTCGGCCTTGACGCCCGGTAGTAGCGCGGTGATCATCACCTCGTCGTTGTTCTCCTTAAGATTGACGTGCGGATACTCTAAGTTTCTCCGCATGGCCGGGGCTTCGGTGAAAAACCTGTCCACCAGATCCCTCAGTCGGACAACATCGTCGAAAACATCATAGGTCGTATACATGACATTCCTCCTTGTCGTATTTCATTACTTCAGCGCGATATTCACGCGCTTTTTCTCGGGCGTCTCGACACGGGGTATTGTGACCTTTAAAACGCCGTTCTTAAAGCCTGCCTCGATCTTTTCCCTGTCGATGTCCTCGGGAAGCCGGATAGTCCGGTGAAACGAGCCGAAACGGCGCTCAGATATCACATATCTCCGGTCCTCCTTCTTCTCCTCTTCCTTCTTCTCGCCGGCTATGGTGAGTAAATCGTTTTCGAGCGTTACGCTCAGGTCTTTCTCCTCGATTCCGGGGATTTCCGCCCTGATGCGCACTTCTTTTTCATCCTCTTCCACGTCCACAGTGGGCATCCACCCGCTTTCGGACAAAGAGGAAGGGCCGATGGAGAAGAAGTCGTTAAAAAGCTGATTGATCTCCTTTTGAAAGGAGACAACACCCCATTCGGGCTGCTCATTACGCCTTGTTATGCCCCATTTCATAGCAAACCTCCTCTTGATTGGTCGCTTGTTAGCACTCTATGCTAATGAGTGCTAACAGTAGTAATGTACAAACAGTCGCAAGAATCGTCAAGAGGGGAAACGAATTTTTTAAGTGTATTTTAGGTATTTTTAAAATAGCCGGCCGGGTGCGCCGGTTAGTTGTCGTTGTCGATGGATATGCCCGACATGGCCTTTACGGGGCAGGCGAGAATGCAGAGCCCGCAGGCGACACAGCGTTCCGGGTAAAAGCGTATCTCCATCGAGGGGCGGTCGATTGAAAGGGCATCGGTGCGGCACACGGCGGTGCAGGCCCCGCAGTCCACACAGCGCTCCTCGTCGCGGTGCGTCTTGTCGATCAGAAGATCCACCTGAACAAGTTCGGCCTCCAGGTAGGCGATACCCTTCGCTATCTCCTCATCAGTCCCCGAAAGCTCGAGTATAAGCCGTCCCTCCTGTTTTGGGAGGATCTTCGCCTCGAGCACGTTGAAGATGATGCCGTACTCGGTGGCCAGGCGATAGATGATCGGCCGGTACATGATGTTCTGCTTGAATATCAAAAGCACGTTTTTCGATGCCATGATCGGCTCCTGTTTGTTCGAGTTGTCGCATGTCCAAAGAATTCGGCGCTTCCTCCTGTCGCCGGCGGGGGAAATGCCCGATAGTGGCATTACTTGCGACAGGTTTACCGTATACATGCCGTTGTATGCCAGGCGTCCGGTACAGCGTTCCGCTAAGGCCTCACCAGTTCGATTTCGCCCTGCGCTATCATGCGCTCTCCCTTGATGACGAGCGTACCGCGCACACCCGGCACGGACATCGCATAGGCCGCCGCCGCCTCGAGGTCGTCCTCGTCGCACACAAGGTTGGCGGTCCCGGTCGCCACCGCGTCCGCCAGCGCCGCGTCAGTGGCGATGACGGTCGCTGCGTCGGCCCTTCCGAACGAGAAGGAATGCCCCACCCGTCCCGACGAGGTGCACACCCCGGCGGGAGTGCGCTCTGACGCGATCCGTATGCCGAGCGCACCGCTGAAGAGCGAAGTTCCGGCGTAGACCCCAAGAGTAACGGCATCGCGCAAGGCGAGCCAGATGTCGCCGCCGTTCTCGACTATAACCTCGCCCGAGCGGTCGAGAATGGCCCTTCCTGCGTGCTCGGCGATGGCGCCGGCAACCGCGGCCATCGGGCCCACGCCCGCGGCCTCCGAAGCACGGTACATGGCCTCGATGACCGGATGCGCGGCCTCCACTCGCACCACGGGCTCGAAGGAAGCGAGGAAACAGTCCTGCCCGGCGATGTGGTCAAGCAAAGCGTCGCGCGCGTCGGTTACAATACGTTCGAGCTCTACGGAATAATCCCCGTTCGCGCGGACGTACAGGTCGCTCGTCCCGATCTTTACCCGGAAGCTTGTCCAGCGCTTTGTGCCGGCGAATTCGCGGTAAAACCGCTCGGCGTGGCGCATCAGGGCGCCGTGAAGGGCGCACCGGGCAGCGTTACCTGCGGCACACCAAGGATGAATCCTTTTTCGCGTATCCATGCTTTCAGTTTTTCGGCCACCTTCACCGCCATGGGATAGCTCGAGAGCGGCGCGGCCGGGATGTTTTTACCCTGTACGTCGATCCTTCCGGTTTTAAGCTCGGCGTAGCTTACCTCGCCCAGCGTATGGTTGATCGAGTTGGGGTAGTCGATGCCGTAGTCCACCACCTGACAGACGATATCGAGGTCGGAAACGCCGGTGAATCGGGCCAGGTCCTCGTTCAGTATCGGGATCGGGATGCCGAGGCCCACCATGAGCGAACAGCCGTAGCCCACCAGCGACGCGCCCCGAATAAACTCGGCCGACATCTCCTTCATGTCGCCGGTGACGGCGATCGTTCCCGCCCCCTCTCGGACAACGCCGTTGTCGCCCCTCCGGGCGTCCGGGTTGTGCTGGGTGCCGCGCCAGCTCACCACGCCGCTTGCGCCGCCCAAAAAAATCCGCGTGCCGACGCCGATGGTCCAGTAATACGGATCGTTCAACAGCGGTGAGAGCTGTCCGGCGCTGGAAAAGGTGGCGTTGCCCATGTTGGGCCTGAGAATTCCCATGTAGGTGTAGATTGTGCGCTTTGAGAGATTCACCGCGCAGTTGTAGTTCTGATATGCGTTTCTCGGATTGTAAAGAAAGGCGTCGCGAAGGTCCCCGATGGTGACGGTGGTTTCGTATTCGCGAAGCGGGTAGCAGTCCGTGCCGTAAGATTTGGCGCGCAGCCTGACCGGGCGGCCCGCGATGAGGTCCTCGATGACGTGGCCGCCGCCGTAGCGGAACTGTCCGGGATGCACTTTATTGAGCGGGTCGTCGTCCTGCACCTGCGTGGCCCCGATGTAGGTGTCGACCGCGGCCAGGCCCCCATACGCCTCCACGTCGTTAAGCCACACGTTCGACGCCTTCATCCTGGGCCTGGTGTGGCCGAAATTGATGAACGCCCCCGATGAACACATGGCGCCGAAGGTGCCGGTGGTCACCACGTCAACTTTTTTAAAGGCGCTCTTCACGCCCTCGGAGGCAACCAGCTCGGTCATCTCGTCGGCGCGCAGCACGACCGCCGTGCCCTGCCTGATTTTATCGTTTATCTCTTCGTAGCTTCGCTGTATCGGGATGGTATCCATGGGGCGTTCTCCTGGAGCGGCCTGCGGTCGCGTCGTTTTACGTGCGCATTTTACGCGGACCTGCCATGCAGTCAAATTTTATTTTTCATGCCGCGCGCGCCGCCACGGGCGGGTTTTCCTCTTGACCGGGCCGTGGCCGTACCGTTTGGTATTCAGGATATTTTTATTGCACTTAACGGCGCAAACTGTATTATACCGTCAATACGTCGGCATTCCGCCGGGGGTATACTTATCGTCCGCCCCCGGCGGGTAAAAGACCGGATCGCGCGGTGGCGACCGAATAAATCGCGAAAAATCGGCCGAAACGCTCGCGGCAACGCGGCAGGCGTGAAGACGTGCCGTATCACGGGGAGAGAGTAAATGCAACCTGAATCGAGGCGTAAACGCGGCCGTGCCTGGGGCGGCATACCGGCGGCCCTTGTGCTGGTTTTAATAACATCCGTAACCAGTGCGGAGATCCGGTCCGACCGGAATGGACCGGCCGACCTTGTGCCTTCATCGGCGATCATGTACATGCAGACATCGCGCCTTTCCAGCGCCGCGCCGGCGGCCGTGTTCTTCATCGGCAATTTTCTTCCCGCCGAGAACGCAAAGAAGATAGAGGCGTGGAGGGCCGATTTTAAAACCAAGGCCGGTGTAGACGTGCTCGATGTGGCTTCTCTTACGAAAGCGGAAATCGACGTAAGCCGTCCGGCGGCGATGGCCTACCTGGACGCCGAAAAGGAATCGGAGCGGATAATGATCCTCGTTCCCGTTAATAACGAGAAGACCTTCCCGCAGCGCTTTGTAGAGGTATTGAAAAAGGCCAATAAGGACAGGCCCGCCATAGACCTCCATCCGGCGGTAAGCCGGCACAACAACCATGCGGTGTACCGGATGATGAAAGACGTCTACTTTACCGGGATAAAAGGCTACCTCGTTGTGGCCTCATCGATGGACATCATAACCTCGGTGATCGACATGGGCGCGACGCCGCTGTCGGCCGAACCGCTCTTCGCCGACTATGCCGCCAGGAAACGGGCGGGAAACGACCTGGATATTTTTTTTAAAAAAAGTTTTCTGCAGCAGATCGGCGAGGAACGCCTTAAAAAGAAAGAAGACGATTCCGGCGACAGCCCGGAGGGTGACGGGGACGGCACTCCGGAGGACGATTCCGGGGAAATCGGCGGGCCGTCCACGTCGGACAAAAAGGCCCAGAAGCGAGTCCCCGGGGCTAAAGACGCCCTCTCGATGGTCAGCTCGCCGACCGGCTTTTTCGATTACGTCGCCGTCGCGTTCGCGCGGACGAAGGAGGGGGTGTCTCTCGATTTCAGCGCGTCGCTTACCGGCGGCAATCAATCCACCGCGCTTCTCTCCGGGCTTTTTCGCCCGGGGCTTCCGGCATTTCTGCTCGCCGCCTCCGATCCGCTCGCGTATCATTACGTGTCGTTCGACTTCAGGGCGCTGGATGCATTCTGCGAAAAGAACGCCTCATCGCCCGAGTACGGGCCCACGTGCGAACAGTATAAAAAATTCAAGAAGGATGCGGGGAGCTCGCTCGGCATCGACATGGACGCGGACTTCCTCCCCTGGTTCGGCGGCTATTTCAACGTAATCATGCGGAAGGCCAAAATTGCGGGAACGCTCGATAATTTCGTCATGTACGTGCCGATGACCGACAGGGGAAAAGTGTCGGCGCTCACGAAAAAACTCAGGAGCGCCGTGAAGGCTAAGAACACGGACGAGGGCGCCTTCGGCGATGAAAGGATCGACGCCATACCCTCGTTCTGGTTCAAGGACAAGCGCGGCAACAGGATAAGCGTGCTCGCCGATGAGCGGGGCGTGTTTGTGGCCAACAACACCGAATTTTTAAGGGCGGTGCTCGAGGGAGAAGGTAAACAGGCGGCGACCGTCTCCGGCCTCTTCGGCAATCCCGACCCGGGCACGTTTCTTTTGTCGTTCCTTAAAATGGAAAAAGAAAGCTATATGAAGGCCCTCCTGATGTTCCTGACGTACAATGCCGGACCCCACGTTGCGGGGCTCGTAAACCGGCTCGATACCGTTTCCCTGTCGGGCGGGCGGGTCGGTAATTATTATTCGTTCATCGTCACCCTCAAGCTGCTCGAGGCCGCGGGGCGATAGGAGGCCTGGATTTCAGTATAGCGGAAAACCGGGGAGCGGGGAAGGAGGGATATGGCCGGTCGCGTGTTGCGTTACAATGCCGGAGAGAAGATCATCGAGGCGGGTAAGGTCGAGCAGCGGATGTACATCATCCTGGAAGGCTCGGTGGGGATAACCCTTAGCGACGGGAAGAACACCATACGGGTGGCCACCCTTGTGCGGGGCGATTTCTTCGGCGAGATATCGCTCTTCAACAGCTCGCCGAGGAGCGCGACCGCGACCGCGCTGGGAGAGGTAAAGGTCGCCTACCTCGACAATCTGCACGACCTCAAGGCCTTCCTGGTGAAAAACCCGTCCTTCGCCGCCAAGATGGTGCATATACTCGCCCAGCGGCTCGCGAAGACCGATGAAATCCTCATCGGTAAAATCAGCGAGTTGAGCCGCGTGCAATTAATGGATAGATAGCGGTTCTGCGCTGTGAAGCTCGTGATGAAATATCTCTTCGGGCCGGTCAATTCGCGAAGGCTTGGCATATCGCTCGGCATAGATCTGGTTCCCTTTAAGACCTGCTCGCTCAACTGCGTTTACTGCGAATGCGGGAGGACCGGGAAGCTTACAGCCTCCCCGGCGGAATTCGCCCCCACCGACGAGGTAATCGCCGAGCTCCGCATGTGTCTGGATTCCCGGCCGCGTCTGGACGCGCTCACCTTTTCCGGCTCCGGGGAGCCGACACTTCACAGCGGTATCGGCCGGATCATCGACGTGATCAAGGACGAGTTTCCCGGCTATGCGGTGGTCGTGCTTACCAACGGAACGCTGCTGTGGCGCGAAGCCGTGCGACGGTCGCTGTTGCGCGCCGACGTCATCGTTCCCTCCCTCGACGCGGTGAGCGAGGACGCGTTCAAAAAAATAGCGAGGCCCGCGCCCGGCATTACATCGAAGCGCCTCATAGACGGCCTCATCAGGTTCAGGGGCGAGTTCGCCGGAAAGCTCCTTCTCGAGATATTCATCGTGCCGGGCGTTAACGATACGGACGGGGAACTTGCGCTCCTTGCGGGGGCATGCGGTCGCATACGGCCCGACAGGATCCAGATAAATTCACTCGACCGGCCGGGCGCTGAAAAATGGGTGGAGCCGCTTTCCACCGAAGGCCTTGAGCGGATAAAGGGCTTTTTCCCGGGCTTTGCCGTGGACATTATAGGAAAACCTGGAACGAGGGGCGAGATGGAGTCGGCCCGAAAGGCGGGCGATGTCGCCGCGGCCGTCACCGCCACCATAGGGCGGCGGCCGTCGACGATGGATGACCTCTGCCGGGCGCTGGGAGCCTCCGCCGGCGACGTTGAAAAAGGGCTTGCCGATCTCTCGTCGAAAGGGCTTCTCGATGTGAGGGAGCTTCTGCGCGGCACGTTCTATTCACTTAAAAGAGGGACTAAAGCGGGACACCCAATGACCACACGGAACATCGAAAAAGAGGAAAAGAGAAAGACACAGATAGTCCAGGCCGCGTTCGAGGTGATCGCGTCGAGGGGGTACAACAACTTTACCATCGAGGACATCGCCAACCGCGCCGGTCTGTCCAAGGGGGGGGTCCTCCATTATTTCAAGTCAAAGGAAGACATCCTCATACACCTGCTCGAGGTCATCTACCGGCAGATCGACGAGACCATCGTTCGGCGTTCGCAGCGCTACCGTACCGCCGAGAAGAAACTCAAGGCCATCATAATAGCCTTCATCGTGACGGCGAAACGGCACCCGTCGGTCTATACCGTCATGGTGGATTTCTGGGCGCAGGTTTCAACTAACGAGCGCGTGAAAAACATCAACGGCAAGATATACGGAATCATCTGCGACGAGGTGAAGAAGATCATCGACCTGGGTGTCGAAAGCGGCGAGTTTGTCGCGGTAGATTCGGAGAGCGTGGCGCGGCTGGTGGTTTCGATGGTCATGAACGTCGCCATCCAGTGGACATTCAACAATTCCGCCAACAACATCGACCATATCACCAGGGCCTGCCTGGCGATGGTAACGACCTATCTGAAAAAGCGGCACGATATCAAAGCGGAAAAATGATGCGCGCGCGGGTCTTGTTGCGCCCGTCGGTGGTTACCGAAAAACTCTTATAGCTTATATTTACGCTCTTTAAAAGCAGCACAACCATTGAAAGCCCCAGTCCCATGCCCTCGGCGGCCGGGTCGGGGTTCTCCAGGTAAAACTCGGCGATGCTGTCGTATTTCGAAGACTTCTCTATGCGTTCGTTGATCCTCGCCAGGTCCCTCTTGGAGAGGGGCAGATTATTGATGACCTCTATTACGAGCCGGTTTCCCTGCATCTTTAAATAGGTCCTGGTGGAAAGGCGGCTGAGCTTGGATTTGATGCCGTACTCGAGGAGCGCTTCCTCGTTGAGGATTGAGCGGAGTTTGCGCACGATTTCGATGATGTCGTCGGTCTCCGTGATTACCCCCTCCTCGAGGAGGAGGCGTTTGGCGTTGGCCTTGGTCGCGTTGGACGTGAGTTCCTTTATGCACGAGAAGATGGGCGTGAGGTACTCTTCTTTTCCGTATTTTTCGAGGATGCGGGCGAGGGTGAACTTGATATGCTCCTCGGTGGTTTCAATCATGGAATAGGAGATGAAAACGACGTCGCTTCCCTGGTTGATGGCGTTTATCAGCTCGGGCTGAATGTTCTTTTTATCTAAGAGCAGTTCCATCGAATCAACACCGTTTTAATGAAGTCGGTGCGCGGCCCGGAAATCCGGGGCCCGCCCGTCTGCGCCGTAACCGCACCCGTTATATACCGGAAGTATCCGCATTATATCAAGTATAAATTGATCTCTTGGCGAAAAATTGGACAATTATCCCGCTTCGTTAAACAGGCTTTTTGTGAATCAGTGTAGTAATCGGTGGGTCCTCTCCTCGTGAGCGGGGGACTTCCCGTATTGCCCTGTGACACAACAGGTTAAATGTATTGACAGGATTTTCGGGCGTGATTAGCTATACTGTCTCTACGGGGGTGCTGCCGTCATGGATGAAACACGGACCGCCGGCGGAAAACCGCGCGGAAGAGCGTTCTTCCGGCGCTCCTTCGGGCCGCTTGATTTTAATCGATCTGGAGTGAACGATGCTTGATATGGTATTCCCCTCGGTTTCCTCGATCATCAGCATAACGGCGCTGGGAGCGGCGTTCGGGGTGATCCTGTCTTATGCCAGGATCAAACTGCACGTGGAGCGCGATCCGCGGCTGGGCCTCATAGCCGAGGCCCTGCCCGGGGCCAACTGCGGCGCCTGCGGCCTCCCCGGATGCCTGGGCTACGCCATGAAAATACTGGAGGGCTCCGCCCCGATAAACCTGTGCATAGTGGGCGGCGCCGACTCTGTCGAGAAGATATCCCGTGTAATGGACATCAAGGCCGAGGCGCAGATCCCGAAAATCGCGCGCGTTCACTGCCAGGGGGGCTGCGACGTCGCAAACAACCGCTTCGATTACAACGGCCCCAGAAGCTGCGCCGCGGCCCAGCAGATTCGCGAGGGATTCAAGACCTGCGAGTACGGGTGCCTGGGCCTGGTCGACTGCATGAACGCCTGCCCCTTCGGCGCGATCCATATGAGCGCCACGGGCCTGCCTGTCATAAGCCGCGAATTCTGCACGGGCTGCGGCAACTGTGTGACCGCCTGCCCGCGAAACATCATCAGTCTCGTAGACTCCGATTTCGATGTGCATGTGATATGCCGTAACACCGAAAAGGCCCCTGTAATGAAAAAGGGCTGTTCGGTCGGCTGCATCGCGTGCAACCGTTGCGTGAAAGCCTGCAAGGAGGTCTTCGCGGATAATCCCGAAATAGAGACGGCCATCACCGTATCGAACTTCCTCGCCGATATCGATTACAGCCTGTGCATTAACTGCGGAAAGTGCGCCGAGGTGTGCCCGCAGAAGGTGATAGAATTCGCGAAGGTGCCCGTAGTGGCGGGATGAAATCCATCGATGAAATGACCGGCACCGAGAGGGCGGCCGCGCTCATGGTGGCGCTCGGACCCGCGGCAGCGGCCGAGATAATGAAGCACCTCGACGAGGACAGCATTCAGCGCATAAGCCGCGAGATAGCCGTCGTCGAGAGACTCACCGTGCACGAGCGCGAGGATCTCATCGGCGAGTTCCTCATCGGTCTGCGCAAGCGGCGGAAAAACCTCCAGGGCGGGGAGAACGTGGCCAGGGAGCTTCTCGTGGCCTCGTTCGGCGAGGAAAAGGCCGCGGGCATTTTAAAGAAGCTCACGCGGCAGAACCTCGAGAAGGGATTCGAGTTCCTCGCCGGCATCGAATCGGAAACGCTCTTTTCATTCATACAGAACGAGCACCCCCAGACCATAGCGATAACCCTCGCGTACCTTCCGGCTTCCAAGGCGGCCGAGGTGCTGCAGCTTCTTTCTCCCGGGGACGCCAAGGAGGCGGCCCTGCGCATGGCGCGCATGGAAAAGACCTCGCCCGACGCGGTGCTCGAGATCGCGCGCGTTATACGTAAAAAGTACGAGAAGCTGCAGCAGTCGGGCAGGAGCTTCGAATCGGCCGGAGGGGTGGACGCGCTGGTGAGCATCCTGGGGCACATGAGCGGCGACCAGGAAAAAAAGCTCATGGACCACTTCGACGGCTCGATGCCCGAGATATCGCAGGAGATCCGCGAGCGCATCTTCACCTTCGAAAACATCGCCAATCTCAGCAACCAGGAGATGCGCGTTCTCATCGACGAGCTCCACGACGACCGGCTCATCGCCATGGCCCTCAAGGGCGCCGGCGACGAGGTCCGCTTCAAGTTCCTCCGCAATATGAGCCGAAACCGCGCCACCGACATCCTGGGCGAAATCGACGCGCTGGGCGCGCAGCGTCTCAGCGATATCCAGGAGGCGCGCGACTACGTCGTCGACCACATGAAACGGCTCGACATGGAGGGCACCATCAGCATCCGCAAGGAGAAGGAAAAGTACGTGGAGTGATCATCTCCCGTATATCTCGATGGTGCCGTCGGGCGCGATCTTTTTATACAGGCGCCTCACCTTGTGTTCAATCTCGCCCGCGCTTTCAGCCGGGCCGTTCCCGCGATAGTACCGCAGTACACGCGCCACATAGTCCACGGTCGATTTGATCGGCGGCACCGCGCCGTGCCGCTTCACCCTGCCGGCTCCCGCGTGATAGGCCGCCAGCGCGAGCGTGACGTCCCCGTTGAAAGTGGCGAGCAGCGACTTGAAGTGGCGAACGCCGGCGCGGAGGTTCTGCCCGGGGTCGAACGGATCGCTTACCCCGTACGCGCGCGCGACGTCGAGCATGATCTGCATGAGGCCCGCCGCGCCGGCGACCGATACCGCTCCCGCGTTGAAATCCGACTCGACCTTGACGATGCACTGGACGAGGTAGTCGTCCACGCCCTCCTCGGCGGCGATACGGTTGATGAGCGG